>JAXDMY010000048.1:0-10235 GCA_034665805.1 Alphaproteobacteria bacterium | reverse complement strand
CGACGGCTTGAGCGGTTGCTTCGATGCGTTTGTCATCCAGCTTCAGGCGATCCAGCAGCGCGGACGTCAGGTTGTACGCAACGCCTGCCCGCATATCCTCTTCATTGGCGGCGAGGATTTGCGCTTTTGCGGCGCGGATCGCGGATGCGGCGGCCAACAGCGCCTTGTTCTTTTGCTGGGCCGAAGCCTCGCGCAAGGCAGCCGCCGCATCGCGCGCAGCGCGGCCCATGGCCTGCATCTCGGCTTCAAGCGTGCCCGCGTCCTTCGCCTGCACATTCATGGCATCAGGTCTCCACCGAATGGGTGAGCGCCAGATCGTCGCGATGGATCATCTCATCGCGGCCACGATAACCCAGAATGCTCTCGATTTCGACCGTGCGCCGTCCCACCAGGCGGCGCGCATCTTCGTCATTATAGGCGATGAGCCCGCGCGCGAGCTCGCGCCCGTCTTCGCTTCTAACCAACACCGCATCGCCGCGCTCGAAATGACCAGCGACGGATTTGACGCCCGCGGGAAGCAGACTCTTGCCTGAGAGAAGGGCACGCTCGGCGCCAGGATCGATGACGATCGTGCCTTGCGCCGAGAGCCCGCCGGCGATCCAGCGCTTCTTGGCCTGCGCCGGGCTGACGCGCGGCACGAACAAGGTCGTGCGCTCGGCGGCCGCGATGCTGCGCAAAGGATGAAGGACGTGGCCATTGGCGATGACGACCGCCGAGCCCGCGGAGGTCGCGATCTTCGCGGCGGCGATCTTGGATTCCATGCCGCCTTTGCTCACGCCCGACACCGGCCCTTCGGCCATACGCTCGATCTCGGGCGTGATGGCGCGAACTTCGGGGATGTGGCGCGCGGAAGTATCGCGCTGCGGGTTCGCGGAGTAGAGGCCGTCGATGTCGGAGAGAAGCACCAGCATGTCCGCTTCCAGCATCGAAGCCACCCGTGCCGCCAAGCGGTCATTGTCGCCATAACGGATCTCCGCCGTGGCGACGGTATCGTTCTCATTGATGACCGGAACGGCGCCAAGCGCCAGCAAGGTCCTCAGCGTTTCGCGCGCGTTGAGATAGCGCCGGCGCTCTTCGGTGTCTTCCAAGGTCAGAAGGATCTGCGCCACCTGTATGTCGTGGCCATGGAACGCATCGACATAGGCCTGTGCGAGCCGGACCTGACCGATTGCGGCCGCGGCCTGGCTTTCTTCCAGGCGCAGCGCGCCCGATTTCAGCTTCAGGGCGCGCCGGCCCAGGGCAATCGCGCCCGACGAAACCACGATGACTTCCTTTTTCGTCTGTTTGAGCGCCGCAACATCGGCGGCAAGGCTCGCCAGCCAGTCGTGTTTGAAGGCACCGGCCGCGGAATCGACGAGCAAGGTCGAGCCGACCTTGACCACAATACGCTTCGCGCTGGCGAGATGATCGGTCACGGCCCCCAACTCCGCCTCGGTTCCGCTCCGACACGGGTCTTCGCGCGGCCCGCTTCGATTTTTCGGGCAAGCGCGCGCAGGACATCATCGACGCCTTCTCCGCTGACGCCGGACATGACGAGCACATCGTGCCCGACCGCCTTGCTCAGCGCGGCACTCTTGCGCGCAAGCGCCGCTTTGGGAATCGCATCAGCTTTGTTGAGCACGACGATCTCGGATTTGGCGCCAAGACCCTGGCCGTAGGATTCGAGTTCCGTGCGGATCGTCCGGTAGGCGCGCACAATCTCCGATTGCGTGCCGTCGATCAGATGCAGGACCACGCTGGTGCGCTCGGCATGGCCGAGAAAGCGCGTGCCGAGGCCGGCACCTTCATGAGCGCCTTCGATGAGACCGGGCAAATCCGCCACCAGGAAATCGCAGCCGGTTATGCGCACCATGCCGAGCTGCGGATTGAGCGTCGTGAAAGGATAGTCGGCGATCTTCGGCCGCGCCGATGAGACGCGCGCCAGAAAGGTCGATTTGCCGGCGTTGGGAAGGCCAATCAGCCCGACATCGGCGATCAGTTTCAGCCGCAGCCAGATGGTCTTCTCTTCGCCCGGCTGGCCGGGATTGGCATGGCGCGGCGCCTGATTGGTCGAGCTCTTGAAATAGGCATTGCCGAAGCCGCCATTGCCGCCCCTTAAGATGCGGACACGCGCGCCTGGCCGGTCGAGATCGGCGATCAGGGTCTCGTTGTCTTCCTCATAGATTTGCGTGCCGACCGGCACTTTCATGATCGCGTCCGGGCCATTGGCGCCCGCCATGTCCTTGCCCATGCCGGGACCGCCGTTTTTGGCCGTGATGTGCTGCTGAAAGCGGTAGTCGATGAGCGTGTTCAGGTTCTCCACCGCTTCCACCCATACATCGCCCCCGTTGCCGCCATCGCCGCCATTGGGACCGCCATACTCGATGAATTTCTCGCGGCGGAACGAGATGCAGCCATTCCCGCCATTGCCGGAGCGGATATAGACCTTCGCCTGGTCGAGGAACTTCATGGGATGGCTTTCCGAAGCTCATAGTCGGCGCGCTTCAGCACGACCTTATGACAGAACACATTGGCCCCGCGCGAGAGGCAGGAACGTTCGTCGTTACCGTCCGGCATGCAGCCGAGCTTCGCCAGCACCCGCCCCGAGGCCGGATTGTCATGAAACCAGCCCGCGCTGAGCTGCTCCGCGCCGAGTTCGTCAAAAGCGAAGGCAATCAGCCGGCTCGCGGCTTCCGTCGCGTAGCCTTGGCCCCAATAGGGCTTGCCCAGCCAGTAACCGAATTCCCAGTTCCGGGCCGGATGGACGCCGCAGGTGCCGATATAGGCGGCAGGCGCCTTGCGCAGAATCGCGAATGCCAGATCCTCTCCGCTCGCCCAGCCATGTGCGGCGCCGACGACGAAAGCGCAGGCGCTATCCTCCGTATACGGATTGGGCACCCTCGAAAGATTCTTAGCCACGTCGAAATCCTTCAGCAGCGGAACAAAATGGCTGATGTCCGCCGCGCGGGGTGGGCGCAAGAACAGCCGCCCGGTTTGCAGAATGACAGACATGTTTCCCCTTGCGAGATGCGCCGAGGGAGAAACAAAAAGGGAGATGGCGCCCCATCTCCCTCGTAAAAATTTCGAGGCCGCCATCCGTGGCGGCCTATGCTGTCAGCCGCCTATTCCGCTGCTTCCGATTCCGGCATCACGGACACATAAGTGCGGCGCTTGAGGCCTTGCTTGAATACGACCCGGCCGCCGATCTTGGCGAACAGCGTGTGGTCTTTGCCCATCGCGACATTGGTGCCCGCATGCACTTTGGTGCCGCGTTGTCGCATGATGATGTTGCCCGGAAGCACGATCTCTCCGCCGTAGCGCTTGACTCCGAGCCGCTGGCTATTGGAATCGCGACCGTTGCGCGAAGACCCGCCTGCTTTCTTGTGTGCCATGCCAATCGTTCCCTAAGACACCGTGATACAGGCGTGCGTCAGCCCGCCGAAATGGAATTGATCTTCACACGCGTCAGGAGCTGACGATGACCGCGTTTGCGGTGCGTATTCTTGCGCCGCTTCTTCTTGAAAGCGACGACCTTCGGCGCCCGATCCTGCGCCACGATTTCCGCGGCGACGGAAGCGCCGGACAGTAGCGGCGCGCCGATTTTGGAGCCTGCCACCAGGACCTCGGAGAAAGTAATCGAGGCGCCCGCCTCGCCAGGAAGGCGTTCGATCTCGAGCACGTCGCCGGGCGCGACCCGATATTGCTTGCCGCCGGTGCGGATGACCGCGAACATGGAATTACCCTTACAGCCAATATGAAAGCCCGCCGAAACCGGTGGGTTTCGCGGAAGGCGGGCAATATAGCCACGGACTTTTCGCAGTCAACCCTCGCACCGGCTCTTGCCAGCGCGCGGCATGGCGTCTACGCCCAAATCATGTCCGCTTTGCTCGACCGGCTCTATCATCTGCACTGGGTCACGCAAGACGTGGCGCGCTGTGCGCAGCCCTATCTTGGCTTTTACCGCGGGTTTCTGCGCACCCATGGTTTCAAGAGCCTGATAAACTTGCGCGGCGAGAATGCCGATTTCGCCTGGTGGCGGACGGAAAAGCGAGTAGCCCAAGAACTCGGCATCGCCCATTTCGACGTGAAATTGTCCTCGCGAAATCTGCCCTCCCGTTCGGGCCTGGCGCGGCTGTTTGTGGCCTTCGAACAGGCGCGCACGCCCATCCTTCTCAAATGCAGCGGCGGCCAGGACCGCACCGGCCTCGCAGCCGCATTATATGTTTTGGAGGCCAAGGGCTCGGCAGCGTTGCCGGAGGCGGAAAACCAGTTCGCACTGTGGCCTTATCTGCACCGGCCCAAAGCCTATCAGCTCTGGCTGCGGGAGTTTCCCGCCTATGCCTTGGCGGAGGCACATGGAACGCCAATGGGACAATGGGCACAGACGCGCTACGACCCCAAAGCATTCGCCGCCTTTCTTGGCGCCAAGGGCCTCTCGCACAGTTTCCGGGCCTTCCAGGCCGAGACTTAAGATGGTTACCAGATTGGAAGTGGCGCCGGGCGTCGTCTATTGGCCGGAGTTTTTCGCTCCCGCCCAACAGGCCGTGCTGCTCAAGGACGTCCTGGCGCGGGTCGCGGAAGCGCCGTTCTATCGCCCAACCATGCCTGGCTCGGGCAAGCCCTTATCGGTTGAAATGACCAATTTCGGTCCGCTGGGTTGGATCACCGATCAAATCAAGGGCTACCGCTACGAGCCATCCCACCCGGTCACGGGCGCGCCCTGGCCGGAAATCCCAAGCGATCTCCTCACCCTCTGGAGCGATGCCACGGGCTATCCCGCACCGCCCGAAGCCTGCCTCGTCAATTTCTACAGAGCCGACGCCCGCATGGGCCTGCACCGTGACCAGGACGAAAAGCCGAGGAATGCGCCTGTCCTTTCCGTCTCCCTGGGAGATACCGCTCTGTTTCGCTTCGGCGGGCTCACGCGGCGCGACCCTACCAGAGCCCTCAAGCTTGCGTCAGGCGATGTGCTGATGTTCGGAGGGCCGGCCCGTCTGATGTATCACGGCGTTGACCGCATCCAGACGGGGAGCTCCGGGCTTCTGCCCGGTGGTGGGCGGATCAATCTGACTTTGCGCCGCGTCACGATGCCGGAGGCCGTTGCGGTTGCCCCCAAAAAGGAAGCGGCCGGTTAGGGGGCTAACCGGCCGCTAATGCGCTATACGCGCCGGATGCCGGGAGGGGATTTCCGGCACCCTTGGGGACGACATCTGGTTGCGAGCGGGGGGGCATGCAATCCAGACGCTTTTCATCCCACCGTCGTTAAGTATATGCACCAAAGACACAGCTTTCAACTTTCCTGCACGAGAAAGTGATCGGCCTCCATTAAATTCTAGACAGTCACGTTTCTGCCACAGTCGGAGTCTAGCGGGCCACTCCCAGATCCCTCGCGGTGAGATCGATACAGCTCTTGGCTTTTGCAAGCAGCTTTTCAATTTCGGCTTCGGTGATGATCAGCGGCGGCGCCAACACCATCGTGTCGCGAATCGCGCGCATCACCAGCCCGCTGGCAAAACAATGATCGCGGCAGATCGTCCCCGCATTGCGCTCGCGCGGGAAGGGGCGGCGCTCGTTTTTGTCCTCGACCAATTCCATCGCGGCCAACAGACCGACGCCCCGCACCTCGCCCACCAAGGGATGCCCGGCGAAAATCTCCCGGACACGGCGCTGGAAATAGGGGCCGATGCTGTTCTTCACCCGGTCGATAAGCCCATCGCGTTCGAGAACTTCCAGATTCTTCAGCGCCACCGCCGAGGCTACCGGATGACCGGAATAGGTATAGCCATGCACCAGTTCCTCCTTGGCCGAGGCAATGACATCGCCCATGCGCGCGCCCAATGAGATGGCGGAGATCGGCTGGTAGCCGGAGGACAGTCCCTTCGCCATGGTCATGATGTCGGGGTTGAGATGGTAGATGAAGCTGCCGAACCATTCCCCGGTGCGCCCGAAGCCGGTGATCACTTCGTCCGTATGCAGAAGAATATCGTGGCGCTTCAAGATGCGCGACATTTCGGGCCAATAGGTGGCCGGCGGCACGATCAATCCGCCCGCGCCCTGTACCGGCTCAGCCGAGAAGGACGCGATGCGATCAGGGCCGATCTCGAGGATGATCTTCTCCGTCTCGCGCGCGACCAGGATGCCGAATTCATCCTCGCTCACCTCGCCATGTCCAGCCGCTTTCGCCCCATACCAATAAGGCGCCGGGACTTTCGCAAAACCGGGAAGCGGTAGATCCCATTGCGGATGCATGGGGGTAAGACCCGACAGCGAGGCCGCGGCCATCGTCACCCCATGATAGGAGAGCATGCGCGAGAGATGGATCTTCTTCTCGGCCCGCCCCTTTAAATTCCAGTAATAGCGAATGAGCTTGAGCGCCGTGTCGGTTGCTTCGGAGCCGGAATTGGCGAACAGCACATGCTGATGGCCTTGGGGAAGCAGGGTCGTAAGCTTTGCCGCCAGCTCCACGGTCCACGGATTGGTCGTTTTGAAGAAGTGGTTGTAATAGGGAAGCGTGTTCAGCGCTTCGCAGCCGGCGCGCGCCAATTCCTTGTTGCCATAACCGACTTGCACGCACCACAGACCCGACATGCCGTCCATCAGTTTCTTGCCGTCGGAGTCCCAAAGATAAATTCCTTTGGCCCGAGTGATGACCCTCACCCCTTCTTTCGCCAAAGCCTCGGCCTGCGTGAAGGGATGGATGTGGTGAGCCGCATCGAGCTCCCGCCAATGCTGCGTCTGATTGTGGGTCTTTTCCGGAGCGGGTTTCGCGCGGGCCACTAAGCCGTGCCCTCCGAAGCCAATTCGATGTTATTGCGGGCGGCGCGGCGCACAGCTTCGCCGAAGGCAGCGAAAATGGCCCGGCTGACCGCGTTTTCCGCATGTCTCCATTCGGGGTGCCACTGGACTCCCAAAAGAAATCCGGAAGCGGAATCCATGCTCACCGCTTCGATGGCGCCGTCAGGGGCTTCGGCTTCTACCCGCAATGGCCGCGCCAGTCGATCGATGCCTTGACCGTGCAGGGAATTGACCCGGAAACCCCTGTCTGGCGCGAAATCGGGCAGCAATTCCGCCAGCATGCCGCCCGGTGTCACGCGCACATCATGGACGGGGGCGTATTGCTCTTCCAGATCGGTTCTGTGGTCGCCGATGCTGTGATCGGCAAAGCCCGGCACCTCGTGGAGGTGTTGATGCAGAGTTCCGCCAAAGGCCACGTTCAGTTCCTGAAAGCCGCGGCAGATGCAGAGCATCGGCACGCCCGCCGCCTCCGCAGCACGCATTAGCGGGATCGCGGTTGCGTCGCGCGCCTCGTCGAGCGGGGTGTTCCGCCGCGGCGCCGCGCCGCCATAATGGCGGGGCGCGACATTGGAGGAAGAGCCGGTAAAAAGCAGCCCGTCGACGGAAGCGAGAATCTGCGCCGGTTCCAGCGGCGGCGTGAGCGCCGGAATCAGCAGCGGCAGCGCGCCCGCGCCCGCGCGCACCGCATTGATATATTTCTCGCCGACCATGTGAAAGGCGTGGTCGCCGATCTTTCGGGAATCGCAAACAATGCCGACGATGGGAGAAACGGGGCGCATATCGCGGATTTTAATGGCTCGGGAGGAAGGGGGGCAAGGCGCAGCGTCGCGAACCCTATTTCCCGTTCTTCTTAAACGGGCTGAGATCCTCGATGACGAACAGCCTCGGCGGGATGTCGGTGGCCTCGCGCATCTCATTCACCACGATTGTCGTGTGTGACCCCTGCGCATCGACCACGTCCCACTGGCGAAGCTCAAGACCGGAACCGGAATCGGCAAAGGCCAGCGTGATGCGGCCCATCGTGTCGCGCGCCGTCAAAGACAGCACGCCCGGCTCGTGCTTGACCGCCGAAATGCGCGGGTCGTTGGTGAAGTCGATATTGTCGCTGAGCAGCAGCCGCAGCGGCGAATTGCCCAGCGGATAACGATCGGTGGTGTGCAGAGCCGGGTTCTGCACCGCGACGGTCGAGCCGTCGGCAATGATGAGATTGGGATTGGGCTTCTGATATTCGAAGCGGACGCGGCCTGGTTTTTTCAGATAGAAATTTCCCTGCTCCTGTTTGCCGTCACCGCTGACCTGCAGGAACCGCCCCTGCACGCTCTTGATTGTGTTGAGATAAGCCGCGATACGCTTCAGATCCGCTTTTTCGGCATCGGAGAAACGCGGCGCGACGGGACCGGCGCCTTCATGCGCGGGAGATGCCGCATGCGTTTGCGACCCGGCGTGGCTCAGGCCCATGGTGAGTGCCGTGAAAAGGCTCATAAAAACGACTCGGCGCATGTGATCTTTCTAGAAAAACTTTGTGGCGGAATGAAGGGCCATGGAGAGGCGGACTTTCGTAGGCCGTTCCTTGCGGTTCTTTTTTCCCGCTATAACTTGACCTGGCTGATAATCCGCGAAGACCGGCACCGTTCCATGAGCTCGCCCACCACCCCGCATACCGACAAACCCGCCTCCTATGCCAGGCTCGCCGTGGTGGGGGCAGGCGCCTGGGGGACGGCACTCGCCATCATCGCGGCCGGAAACGCCGCCAAGGTGCTGCTCTGGGCGCGGGAGCGCGAAGTGGTCGAGTCCATCGCCACATCCCGCCAGAACAAGCCCTTTCTTCCCGGCGCTGCCATTCCGTCAAACGTCGAGCCGAGTTTGGACATCGCGCGAATCGCCGAGGCGGACGCGGTGCTGCTGGTGGCTCCGGCGCAGCATGTGCGTAGCGTTCTGGAAGAGATGAAACCGCATCTGAAGCCCGGCACCCCCGTGGTCCTCTGCGCCAAGGGAATCGAAACCGGCACCGGCCTGCTGCTGACCGAAACGCTCGAAACTGTCCTCCCCAAAGCGGAACCTGCGATTTTGTCCGGGCCATCTTTCGCGCGGGATGTGGCGCGAGGCCTCCCGACTGCCGTCACCATAGCCGCCCGGCCCACCATCGCAGCGAGGCTGCAGGCGAGTTTGAGCCGGCCCGGGTTCCGGCCCTATGCCAGCGAAGATCTCATCGGGGTTGCGCTCGGCGGCGCCGCCAAGAATGTCTACGCCATCGCCTGCGGCATGGTGGAAGGCGCCGGAATGGGCGAAAGCGCCCGCGCGGCGACGATCTCGCGAGGCTTTGCCGAGTTGATGCGACTCGGCACGGCCTTGGGTGGGCGGGCGGAAACGCTGATCGGCCTTTCCGGCCTGGGCGATCTGGTGCTGACCGCGACCAGCACGAGTTCGCGCAATTTCTCGCTGGGGGTCGCTTTGGGTCGGGGTGCGAAGCTTAAGGAGGTATCGGGCTCCGGCCATCCCCTCGCGGAAGGCGCCGCGACCGCGCCGGCGCTGGTGGCCCGCGCCCGCCGCCACGGGGTTGAGCTTCCCATCGCCGAAGGCGTTGCCGCCGTGCTCGACGGCAGCCTGGGCGTTCGCGATGCGGCCGAAATTCTGCTGTCTCGGCCGCTGAAACCGGAGTGAGGGACCATGAATTACTGGCTGTTCAAAACCGAAGCCGACGCCTTCTCCTGGGACGACCAGAAAAAGAGGGGCGCCAAGGGCGAGCCATGGAGCGGGGTGCGCAACTTCCAGGCCGCCAAGAATATGAAGGCGATGAAGAAGGGGGATCTCGGCTTCTTTTATCATACGGGGGAAGAACGCCGGATTGTCGGTATCGTCGAGGTGATCGGCGAATATCGCAAGGACCCGACGGATGAAACGGGGCGCTTTGGCCTGGTCGACGTCAAAGCGGTCAAGGACCTTGCCCGCCCCGTCACCCTTGCCGAGATCAAGGCCGATCCGAAACTCAAAGACATGGTGCTGGTGAAATATTCGCGGCTTTCGGTGCAGCCGGTGACGCCCGAGGAATGGAAATACATTCTGAAGCTGGGCGGTGCATGACGCCGATCTTCCTGTGCCGCGTGGACGAGCTTGCCGATCCGGGAACCCGCAACGTCGTATTGGGCGAGGGCGAAGGTGAACTCGATATCATCATTGTACAGACGAAAGGGGCGCGGCACGCTTTCGTGAATTCCTGCCCTCACCAATTCATCCCGCTGGAGACCTTCCCCAACCATTTCCTGACCGAGGACAAGAAGTTTTTCGTGTGCTCCGGACATGGCGCCCGTTTCGAACTCGCAACGGGCGCTTGCGTGAGCGGACCTTGTCTCGGCAAAGCGTTGGACCGGCTTCACATTGAGGATACCGATGGCGGCATTTATCTGAGCGAAGACTTGCCGCCGGCGGACATCGCCCGCAGCAAACGCGCCGCCCGCCGCTGG
>JAXDMY010000047.1:0-23306 GCA_034665805.1 Alphaproteobacteria bacterium | reverse complement strand
TCTCACCACGCAGACGTACACATTGACTGATTTATTTATGGACAAGACCTAACTGGCTCACATTTTGGCAGGCTGGCGGGCGAAATGTTTATCGTGGATGCTAGCTGCTCCACGCGAGCTTCAACCTCGCTCGGTGACAAGGTCTTCATGAGTATCTAAGTGGCGTAACTGTTTCAGAGGGGCGGCATAATATCAGTCATTGACGGGCCGGTTAATCCGGTCTCCGTTCCTTCAAACCTACGGCTGACGATAGCGCCAAAAATAAATGAGGGCTCACACGAGGTGAGCCCTCACTTAGACCAGACCAGCCTTCTCTCGCGAACGATACCCGAAGGCGGCGCACGCAACAGCAGACTTATCATGACCCTGGCGCGCCTCGGACTCTTGCGAGTCCGACGTGTTGGCCCCTGTCGAACGGATTCAGCCGCCGTTCCCAAGAATCATCGGCCCACCATTAGCCTTTGCAGTTAGCAACTGCTTATTGTGGCCCTTGCTTAACCGTTCCTCGCCCGTTCGCCGTTGCCGGCTGCGTTCGATTCCCGGTGCAAGGTTTCGCGTCAGTGTCCGTTTCCAAACTCCAACGCACGCGAATCATGCGCCGTTTCGCGAGAGAGTCGAATCTTTTTTCGAATTATCCACAGAGTAGCGAAACGATAAGAAGCAACGGCGTTCCCACACGCGCGAAACAAAATCGAAACAGTGGGGCGGAATGCTTTTGCTCGTTTCGATTCCGGCTGCTCAGAAATCCGGACGCTCTGCCGAGGGAGTTGGGACGTCCGCGCCGAAGAAGTTCGGATTCTCGGCGCAGACCGCTTCCGGCCAGTCGCCGATCAGGCGTCGATAGGTCACCCGTCCCGACCACGGCTTGGTGAAGACACCGTCATCCTCGACCGTAAACTGCCGCGCAAACGCACATGGTTAGCGGACATAGGCCCCTCCTTTTCGGTTCCCCAGCTCAGGCTATCAAAATTTGGGCCTCAAGATCAGTGATCTGGGCGTGTAATTCCCCCGGCAACTGGATCGATGTCACCGGCGGGTGATAGAAGATAAGGGAAGCCGGAAGGCGCGGCGAAAAAGAGGAGTGGAGCATGAGCAGCGATCTCATGACTCGCGTGAAGGACAAATATGTCACCGTCGACGGCCTGAAGCTGCGCTACATCGAGGAGGGCGAGGGACCGGCCGTCCTCTTGCTGCATGGCGCCTCGCTCGGGTCTTCCGCCGATGTGTTCATCCGCAATCTTAAACCGCTGGCCCGCGCAGGGTTCCGCGCCGTTGCCTTCGACCAGCCGGGCTTCGGCCTTTCCGATGTGCCCGCCGATCTCTCCGCTACCTATCGCCGCGACAGCATCCCCAAATTCATGGATGCGCTGGGCCTGAAAAAGGCGGCGCTGGTGGGCCATTCGCAGGCCGGCAATCCGGCGGTGCAGCTCGCGCTCAAAGACCCCGCGCGCTACAGCCACATCGTGGTGCTGGGGACGGGCAGCCTGCTGCCGCCGCTTGGCGAGGAAAACGAAGACCGCGGCGCGGTCGTGCAGCAGCGCCTGGAACGCCGCATGGCGGCCGCGGAACCCACGCTCGAAGACACGCGCAAGCTGCTCGAAGCCAATCTCTTCCATCACGATCTGATCACGCCGGAGGAACTGGCGCTGCGCCATTCGCGCAGCATCGGCCAGAATTTCTCGGCCTTTGTCGCACGCAACGAAGCCGCCGAATCCGCCCCGCCGAAGGAACCCAAAACCCCGCTATGGCAGCGGCTCGTGGAATTGCAGATGCCGCTTCTTTTGATTTTCGGGCGCAACGACCGGGCGAATGCGGCGAAACGCGCGACGATGCTGAAGGAAGCCTATCCGCAGCTCGCCATCCACATCGCCGATGAATGCAAGCATCTGGTTCCCTGGGACGCGGCGGACGATTTCATCCGTCTCGCCATTCCCTTTTTGAAAACGTGACGGAGCAAGAATCGCGTGGCGACAAAAACGATTGAATCGGGAACCGTGGCGGACGCCTATCTCGCGCTGCTCGCCGATCGCGGCATCGATTACCTCTTTGCCAATGCGGGCACCGATTTCGCACCGATCATCGAGGCCTATGCCAAGGCGCAGGCGCATGGCACCAAAGTGCCCAAGCCCGTCACCGTGCCGCATGAGAACGTCGCCATCGCCATGGCGCAGGGCTACTACCTCCAGACCGGCCGCCCGCAAGCCGTGATGGTGCATGTGAATGTCGGCACCGCGAATGCGCTTTGCGGTCTGATCAATGGCTGGCGCGGCAACATTCCCGTGCTCTTCACGTCCGGGCGCACGCCCTATTCGGAAGAGGGCGGGCTTCCCGGCGGGCGCAGCGGCGAGATTCATTGGCCGCAGGAGATGCGCGATCAGCGCGCCATGGCGCGCGAATTCGTCAAATGGGATTACGAGCTGCCCAACGGCCAGGTCCTGGAATCCGCCGTCGACCGTGCGCTCAACATCGCCATGACCGAGCCCCGTGGTCCCGTCTATATGACGCTGCCGCGCGAGGTCTTGGCCGCTCCGATCGAGAATTTCCGCTACGACTCGCCCTCGCGGCACAGAACGCCGTCGTCCGCCTTCCCCGATACGAATGCGATCGAGGAAGCCGCCGACATGCTCGCTGCGGCCGAATTTCCTCTGATCATCACGCGAAGCGCGGGACGCGTGGAATCCGATGTGGCGAAGCTGGCCGCGCTCGCTGAACGCTTCGCGATCCCGGTATTCGAGCGCAAGCACCATTTCATGTGCATGCCGGCGAACAGTCCCATGCATCTGGGCCACAATCCGGAAAGCCATTTCGATGTCGCCGACGTCATCGTCGTGCTAGAATCCGACGTGCCATGGGTGCCCAAGCACAAGGCGCCGCGCTCCGACTGCAAGATCATCCATATTGGTATGGACCCGATCTTCGCGAACTATCCCTTGCGCGGCTTCCCTTGCGATCTGGCGATCACCGGCATCATCGGCGCGACGCTCCCTGCGCTGACCGAAGCGCTGGCAACGCGCGAGAGGAATGCCGCGACGCGCATCGACTCCCGCCGCAAGCGCCTCGTTGAGGCGCGCGAAAAGCTCAACGCACGTGTCTCGGCGAATTTGGAAAAAGTGAAGAACGGCTCGCCCATCCACCCGGGCTGGATCAATCATTGCATCAATCGCGTGAAGGGTGATGACGGCATTATCGTCAAGGAGGCGCTCACGCCGTCGGAGCATCTGAATTTCACCAGGCCCGGCACGTTTTATTCGCTGGGGCAGGGCGGCGCGCTGGGCTGGGGTCTGGGCACGGCGCTGGGCATGAAGGCGGGTGCGCCGGATAAACTCGTGATCTGCGCTGTCGGCGATGGGTCCTATATGTTCGGCAATCCGATTCCCGCCCATTACGTCGGCAAGGCCGAGAAGCTTCCGACCCTGACGGTGATCTATAACAACGAGATGTGGAACGCCGTCCGGCGCAACACCCGCGACGTCTACCCAGACGGCTATGCGGCGCGCAGCAATCGCGAGCCGCTGACCTATTTCGAGCCCGGCACGCATTACGAAAAAGCGATCGAGGCCCTCGACGGCTATGGCGAAAAAGTCGAAGACGCCGCTACGCTTCCCGCCGCGCTTGACCGTGCACTGGAGCGCGTCAGCGCCGGCCAACAGGCGCTGCTCAATGTCGTCTGTGGGACGGGATAGTCCGCTTAGTCTTCCGCCACGTCGATGAGGACGCCTTCGACGTCCGTCAGATGAAAACAGCCGAGCGGGCATTTCTGAAACAATTTCAGCCGCGCTTCGCCTTCGGACCCATAGCCCAGCGGGCGCCCATGCATATGCGGGTTCTCGCCGATCAGAAATTCCATGTCGCGTTTGACGGCGTCCACGCTCTCGACCTTGAACCCGATATGGTCCAGACCCGTGCGCGCGGGATCCTGCGCGTAATAATCGCTGATCTTCCATGGGATGATCATCAGCGTCACGCGGCCGTCCGACAGATAGAAATTGTCGTCCTTCGGCCGGTTCAGCGGCGCCAACCCAAACACCTCCACGTAAAACTGCGCGCAGCGTTCGGCATGGCGCGTGCGCAGCGCGATATGGCTGATCGAGCGCGGGCGTGTCTCGCCGCCGTCATTCTCGGCATAGACGTCTTTCTGGAAGCCGATGTTCTTCTGGGAAAGATCAAAGATGTTGACGTCGGGATCATGCGCGCTATAGGCGGCAAAGGGACGGATCGGCGGGCGCTTGACCGCGCTCAGGGATGAATCGAATTTCGCGATGCGCGCGATGGTGTCGTCCAAATCCTCCACTTCGATGCCGAAATGGTCGAGCCCGCTATAGCGCCCTTCGCGGCGCGGAATGCAGTTCAGGCCGACATAGCCGTCGCCCAACACCACGGAACGCGCCGGGCGCGGCTTGCTCGATGGCCTCATGCCGAAGAGGGATTCGTAGAACCGCCCGTTCAGCGCATATTGGTCGCTGGCAATGGCGACATGATTGACCCTCGCCGGCATGTCTAATGGGCCTCGCCATTGGCGATATCGATATAGACGCCTTCGATATCGGTGAAATGGTGGCAACCGAGCGGGCATTTCTGGAATAGCTTCAGCCGCGCTTCGCCTTCCGATCCATATCCCAGCGGGCGGCCATGCATATGCGGATTCTCGCCGATGAGGAATTCGAGGTCGCGTTTCACCGCGTCCACGCTTTCGACCTTGAAGCCGATATGATCGAGGCCGACTCGCGCCGGGTCCATGCCGTAATAATCCGACATCTTCCATGGGATGATGACCAGCGTCACGCGCCCATCGGAGAGATAATAATTCTCGTCGGTCGGTTTGTTCAGCAGCTGCAGCCCGAACACTTCCGCGTAGAATTGGGCGCAGCGCTCGGCATTGCGCGTGCGCAGCGCGATATGGCTGACGGAGCACGAGCGTGTCTCGCTGCCTTCATTGTCGGCATAGACATCCTTCTGAAAACCGATATTGCGCTGCGACAGGTCGAAGATGTTGGTGTCGGGATCATGCGTGCTATAGGCGGCATAGGGGCGGATCGGTGGGCGTTTCAAGGCCGAGAGTTCAGAGTCGAATTTCTGCATCCTCGCGATGGTGTCTTCGATGTCGTCGACCTCGATGCCGAAATGGTCAAGCCCGCTGGTGCGTCCTTCGCGCCGTGGAATATGCGTCATGCCGAAATAACCATCGCCCACCGAGATCGCGCGCGACGGCGGCAAGGACTTTTTGGCGGTCTTCATGCCGAACAGCGCCTCATAGAAGCGCGCATTCATGGCGTAATGGTCGCTGGTAATACCGATATGGTTGATACGCGCGGACATGATGACCTCCGGGTGCAGCCGGATTGTCGCCCAATTCCGTGTGTTTGTCAGCAATCAGCGCCCGATGGTCAGCACGTCGAGCAGCGCCGGTTCGCCGCTTTTAACCACGGCGATGGCCCGCCTTAACGCCGCGCCCAGATCCTTGGGATCGGCGATCGGTCCCTCGGCATAAACCCCCATGCCCTTGGCGATGGTGGCGTAATCGATGAAAGGCTGGCGCAGCGTGGTGCCGATATAAGCCGTATCGATACCGCGCATGCGGCGGTTCGCCATTTTCTGCAGGCCCATATATTCCTGGTGATAGGCGCGATTGTTGTGCATCACATAAAGGATCGGAATCTTGTGATGGGCCGCCGTCCATAGGATGCCCGGTCCCATCATCAGATCGCCGTCCGGCTGGATCGTCACCGTCAGGCGGCCATGCGCGCGGTTGGCCAGTGCAACGCCCGCCGCGGCGGCGGCGCCGAAGCCGATGCCATTGCCGCCGGATTCGCCGGTGTAGTGATAATATTTTTCCATAGCCCAGAGCCGTTGCGGCCAATTGCTGACGCCAGACGGCTTGGTTGAGGCGAGCGACCAATCCTCGTGGCGCAAGACCTCGAACAATTCCGCCGAGAGGCGCGGTGCTGACCGGACTTGCGTCCCAGCCATTGGCGGCGTCGTTGCGCACGCGCGTCAGCGCTGCTTGGTGCGCCTCGCCGAGCTTGGCGCCGCGTGCTTGGAGCGCCGATCTGCGGCTGGCTGTGATCTCGTGCCGCACCGCTTCGATCAGATAGGGCAGGGTCGCCGCGGCATCGGCGGCAATGGCGAGGTCGACCGCTTCGAAGCGCTGGAAGTTCTGGTAATTGGATTTGATGAACAGATCGCCCGAGCTGATGCTGATGATCTTGGCGCCCTCGCGCGTCGTCGGGTTGGAGCTCGACATGATCTGATCGTGGAAAGCATGGGTGATGCCCCAGAAATCCACCACCTCCAATCCCAGGATCACATCGGCCTGACTGACTGTCGCGCGATTGCCGCGATTGGTCTGATTGAGCGGATGGCGCGAGGGAAAATTCATCCGCGCGGCGAGATCCACAACCCCGCACTGCAGAAGCTCGGCGAGCTCCACAAGATGGTCCACGGCCTGCTGATTGCGGCCGTAGGAATCCGCGACGATGATCGGGTTCTCCGCGGCGACCAGAAGCTTCGCGGCTTCCGCGATCGCTCCCGATTCCCCCTGGGGCATGGTGACGACGGGAAGTTTCGGGATCTGAAGCTTTGAGCCTTCGGGAATCGGACCTTCCTGCATCGTCGTGTCGACGGAGAGAAGAACCGGGGCCATCGGTGGCGTCACCGCGATCTTGTAGGCGCGCACCGCGCTTTCCGCGAAATGCTCCAACGATCCGGGGCGGTCGTCCCATTTGACGAAGTCGCGTACCATCGCGGCGTCGTCCTGCGAGGAATGGACCCAGATCACCTCGTTGCGGCGCTCGGCGGCGTCGAACGTATTGCCGATGAACAGGAACACCGGCACGCGATCGCAGAACGCGTCGTAGATCGCCATGGAGGCATGCTGCAGCCCGACCGTGCCATGGGCGCAGACCAGCATCGGCTTGTTCTCGATCTTGGCATAGCCATGCGCGAGCGCGACCGAGGTTTCCTCATGCGTCGTGGTGATGAATTCCGGCGCGACATTCTTGCCGTAGTTCAGCACCGATTCATGCAGGCCCTTGAAGCTCGACGCACAGGTCGCGGCGAGATAATCGAATTTGAGGCTCTTCAACACATCGAGCATGAAGTCGGACCCGGACGTCGTTTGCACGATCGGGCTGCCGTCCACGCGATAGGCGACCGTGTCGATTTCCGGATTGGGCGGCGGGGTGGTCCGCGCCGGCCCCGCAGGTCGCGCAGGTGCAATCTGAGCCTGTGCTACCAAAGGCGTCGCAACCGCTGCGCCGGCCAACGCTGCGCCTTTCAGAAGGCCCCGGCGTGAAAGCCCGCCGGATTGCGCCTTGCGTTTGGACATCCGCTCCCCCAAAGCAGTTCTGGCGAATCCAGCGTAGGCCTGATTTCAGCGCAAGACTATAAGACGCAAAACGGCGAGACGCGAAAAATGCCCGACGCGAGCGGACAGTACGATGCCGCGATTATCGGCGGGGGCCATAACGGGCTCGTCTGCGCCGCCTATCTGGCCGCCGCAGGCTTGAAGGTCGTGTGCTCGAACGCCGCGGCGTGGTCGGCGGGGCCGCCGTAACGGAGGAATTCCATCCCGGCTTCCGCAACTCGGTGGCGTCCTACACGGTTTCCTTGCTCAATCCGAAGATCATCCGCGATCTCGATCTGGCCGCCCATGGCCTCAGCATCATCGAGCGCAAGCTTTCCAACTTCCTGCCGATTTCGGACGGCGAATATCTCATCGTCGGCGGGGGAAGAACCCACGATGAAGTATCGAAGTTCTCCGCCAAGGACGCCGCGCGCCTAGACGATTACGTCGCCTCTGTGGATCGCGTCGCCGAAATATTGCGCGCCCTGGCGCTGGAAACCCCACCCAATGTCGTGGAGGGAAACTGGCGCATGGCATTGCCCGAGCTGCTGCGCGCAGCGCGCATTGGGGGGCGATTGGCGAAATTGCCAATGGCGGCGCGGCGCGATCTGCTTACGCTGTTCGCAAGCTCCGCCGGCGATTTTCTCGATTCCTGGTTCGAGAGCGATCCCATCAAGGCGGTCTACGGTTTCGACGGCATCGTCGGCACCTATGCAAGTCCCTATGCGCCAGGCACCGCCTATGTGCTCCTCCATCATGTCTTCGGCGAGGCGAACGGCAAGAAAGGGGCTTGGGGCCACGCCATCGGCGGCATGGGCGCCATCACGCAAGCCATGGCGAAGGCGGCGGCCAAACGGGGCGTCGACATTCGCGTGAATTGCGCGGTAGCGGAGGTCATGGTTCGGAACGGCCGAGCCACCGGAATCGTCACCGGGGCTGGCGAAACCATCCGTGCCGCTGCCGTGATCTCAAATGTGAATCCCAGATTGCTCTACCTCCAGCTCATGGACCCGTCCGCGCTTTCGGCCGATTTCCGGGAACGCATCGCGCGCTGGCGCTGCGGCTCGGGAAGTTTTCGCATGAATGTGGCGCTCTCGGAGCTGCCGCGATTCACCTGTCTGCCGGACGCGGGTGATCACCACAGCGCTGGCATCATCTTCGGGCCGACGCTTTCTTATGTGGAGCGGGCGTATTTCGATGCACGCATCCAAGGCTGGTCGAAACAGCCCATCATCGAAATGCTCCTCCCTTCGACATTGGACGACAGCCTCGCGCCGCCGGGCTGCCATGTGGCGAGCCTGTTCTGTCAGCATGTGGCGCCGCAATTGCCCAACGGCGAATCCTGGGATGCCTGCCGCGAAACCGTCGCCGATCTGATGATCGACACCGTCAACAGCTACGCGCCCAACTTCGAGGCTTCGGTGTTGGGGCTCCAAATCCTGAGCCCTCTGGATTTGGAGCGCATCTTTGGGCTGACGGACGGCGACATATTCCATGGCGCTATGAGTTTGGACCAGATGTTCTCGGCGCGGCCGATGCTCGGTCATGGCAATTATCGCGGGCCGTTGCCGGGACTCTATATGTGTGGTTCCGGCACGCATCCGGGCGGAGGGGTGACCGGCGCGCCCGGCCACAATGCGGCCAGGGAGATCATCGGTGACTTTCGGCGAAGGCAGCTTTCTTCATCGTGATGCGCGCGGCGCGGCTTGTTGCGGCGCGTTAAACACCCTCAGGCGCCGACAATTTGACCCCCCTCGGCAACTATGCGAAATCGAGCGATATACACGCAATCTTTGTCATTGAAAGCGATGCCGATGCTGGGGCGGATTTTGCCTTTGTTGTTGCAGGAGGGAGCGGGGGCGCCGCGCGCCGCCAATGTCACGGTCGAACGGGCGGTGATTGCGGGCTGGACCGGCCGCGATGCGCAAGCCGTCGAGACGCACATCAAGGAATTGGAAGTGCTCGGCGTGAAGCGCCCGGCCACGACGCCGATTTTCTACCGTGTCGGCGCGGCGCGGCTGACCATCGAGACCAGCATCGAAGTGCTGGGCGAGGCATCGAGTGGCGAAGTGGAGTTCGTGCTTCTGCAGACGCAAGGCGCGCTCTGGGTCGGCGCGGGTTCCGATCATACCGACCGCGAAGTCGAAGCCTATGGCGTGTCGGTCTCCAAGCAGATGTGCGAGAAACCTATCGCGCGCTTGTTCTGGCGTTTCGAGGATGTCGCCGCTCATTGGGACCGGTTGCTGCTGCGATCTTACGCCACGATAAAGGGCAGTCGCGCGCTTTATCAGGAAGGGCCGGTAGCCGCGATGCGCCATCCTGAAGATCTGCTCGCCCGCTTCGACAAAAACGGCCTTGCCGAAGGTACGCTGATGTTCTGTGGCACGCTCGCAGTGCATGGCGGCCTCAGACCCGCGGAGCGTTTCGAATTCGAACTGGAGGACCCCGTGAAGGGACGAAAGATCCAGCACGGCTATGATGTCGCAAGTCTTCCCATATTGGGTTAGACGAAAGAGAGACGCGCCATGCCGATGAACAAACCCCATCTGGAATTCACCACGCTCGATATGAATGCCGGCTGGGCGACGCCGCCGGGCTATCCGCCCGGCATCAAGCAGAAGATTCTCGCAAGCGACATCGACGAGAGGAAGAAGATGGGAAGCCGCACGCGGCTGCTGCGCTTCGATCCGGGTGTCTACACCACGGCGCCCTTTGTGCATGATCATTGGGAGGAGGTTTATCTTCTCACCGGCGATCTCATTGTCGGCAGCGACGCGCAAGGCAAGGGCGGCGAGCCGTTCCACAGTCCGACCTATGCCTGCCGCCCGCCCGGCGTTCATCATGGGCCGTTCAAATCCGAGAAGGGCTGCCTGCTGTTCGAAATCCATTATTACGATGAAAGCGGAAAGTAACGTGCCGGGCGCGCGAGCCTTTCGCATGCGCCCGTTCCATCGGGCGCGCCACATGTTCACCGTCGGACGCGGCAGCCCATCCGATCTCATGGAAAATTGCCTTGCGGCGATCGCCGAGCTGGAGCCTGAGATCGGCGCTTTCGTTCACCGCAACGAAGAGGCGGCGCGCGAGGCTGCCGCGCTTTCCACCCGGCGCTGGCGTGACGGCAAGGAGATGTCCTTGATCGACGGCATGCCGGTCGGCATCAAGGACATCGTCGAAACCGCAGACATGCCGACCGAGATGGGATCGCCGATCTACAAGGGCTGGAGTTCGGGGCGCGACGCGGCGAGCGTCGCTGCCTTGCGCGAAGCGGGCGCGATTGTGCTGGGTAAAACCGTCACCACCGAATTCGCCGCCACGTTTCCGGGCGGCACCCGCAATCCCTGGGATCTCACGCGCACGCCGGGCGGATCGAGCAGCGGTTCGGCCGCCGCCGTTGCCGCGGGCATGATCTCGGCGGGTCTGGGCACGCAGGTCGTGGGCTCGATCATTCGCCCCGCGAGCTTTTGCGGCTGCGTCGGCTTCAAGCCGAGTCTCGGCGCGATCAATCGCGGCGGCAGCCATGATGCGTTCTCCCAAAGCTGCGACGGCGTGTTGGCTGCAAGCCTGGAAGATGCGTGGAATTTCTGTTGGGCGATCGCGCAGCGCGCCGGCGGCGATCCGGGTTATCCCGGCCTCGCGGGGCCGGAACATATGCTGCCTGGGCGTCCGCCCGCCACGCTGATGATGTTGGAGACCAGCGGTTGGGAGCTTGCATCGCCTTCGGCCAAGGCGGGGTTGGAGGACGCCGTCGAGCGCTTGCGCATCGCGAATGTCGCGATCATTCATCGCCGCAACAATGATCTAGTGGCCGCGCTCGAAACCGAATTGGCCAAGACGCTCGACCTCACCATTTCCATCAATGCGTGGGAATCGCGTTGGCCGCTCAATACCTATCGGGACCACAACGCTGCCGGATTGAGCAAAATGATGCTGGACCGCTTGGCGCTGGCCGAAAGCATGAGGATAGACGATTACCGCCGCGCGCTTGCCGAGCGCGTTCATATCCGCGCGGTCTATGCGCGGCTGGCATCCTTTGCCGATGCGGCAATCACGCTGTCAGCGACCGGAGCCGCGCCCGTGGGGCTCCACTCGACGGGAAATCCCATCTTCGCGGTTGCGGGTTCCTTGCTCGGTGTCCCGGCGGTTTCGCTGCCCTTGCTGAACGACGAGGGATTGCCGTTGGGTCTCCAATTGATCGGCTTCGAGCAGCAGGATGCGGCGCTGATCGGCGTGGCCGCCTGGCTGCGCGATGCGCTGCAAGGTGACGAATGAAGCTTGCCGTCCCCGACGTCATCTCCAATTCCTATTTCCCCGCCGTGGCCGCCATCGAACTTGGCTTCTTCCGCGAGGAGGGACTCGATGTTTCACTCGAGCTGATCTTTCCGGTCGACAAAGCCTATGCGGCCTTGCGCGATGGCGCGGTCGATTTCGTCGGCGGCTCGGCGCATTCGGCGCTGGCCGCATTCCCCGAATGGCGCGGCGTGAAGCTCCTCTGCGCGCAAGGCCAGGGCATGTATTGGTTTCTGGTGCTGCATGCCGATCTGAACCCAAAGCGCGGCGACATCGCGATCGTCAAAGGCAGGAGCATCGGCGCGGCGCCTTGGGTCGAGATGGGCCTGCGCCGGCTCCTCATCGAGGCCGGCATCGATCCGCTGCGCGATGGCGTCAGAATCGCACCCGTGCCAGGCGCACAGGGCGCAGGCGTGAATTTCGGCGTCACCGCCGCCAAGGCGCTCGAGGAGAAAAAGATCGACGGCTTCTGGGCCAATGGCATGGGCGCAGAAGTGGCGGTTCGCCGCGGCATCGGCACCATCGTGCTGGATGTGCGGCGCGGCGACGGGCCCAAGCCGTGCTTCAATTACACCATGGCCTCCATCGCTACGACAGATAGTCTGATTGCGAGTTCGCCCGATGCGGCTGCTGCGGCGGTGCGCGCCATCGTCAAGACGCAGGCCGCGCTGCGCGCCGATCCGAAGTGCGCGACGGCAGTGGGACGCAAGCTGTTTCCGCCGTCCGAGGCGGGGTTGATTGCCGAGCTGATCCGGCGCGATGGTCCCTATTACGACGCGTCGATTTCGGCGAATTTCGTCGCCGGCATGAGCGGGTTTGCGCGCGATATGGGAATCCTCAAGGGCAACCCGGATTATGATGACGTGGTGGCAGCGCAGTTCGCACCGCTCTGGACCTGAAGCGTCACGGCGATTCCAGCCAGTGCACGCTGAAGAGGCGGCCTGGATCGCACCACACCGCGCGCGGCACGAAACCTGCAGAAGCGGCAAGGGCGCGGAAATCCTCTACGGTGTATTTGTATGACCATTCAGTGTGAATCGCTTCACCGTCCGCAAACGCGAATTGCCGCCCGCAAACCGTGACGCGCTGCGCCGCCGTGCTCACCAGATAAACCTCGATGCGCCGGCGCAGCGGGTTGTAGAACGCATAATGCGCGAAGCGGTCACAATCGAAATTCGCGCCCGCTTCGCGATTGGCGCGCACCAGAAGGTTCTTGTTGAACGCCGCCGTCACGCCGGCGCGATCATTATAGGCCGCGTGCAGAACGCCAGGGTCCTTGACCAGATCGACTCCGACAAGAAGACCGCCGCCTTTGAGCAATTTCGCGCTCCGTAGCAAGAACTGCCGTGCTTCCTCCGGTTCGAAATTTCCGATCGTCGAGCCGGGAAAGAATCCCACGCGCCGCGCGGACGGTGGATTCGGTATGGAGAGATCGCAAGTGAAATCCGCGACAATCGGTTCGATCGGCAGCCCCGGATATTCGCCTCTTAACCGCGCCGCGATGCCCTTGAGATAAGCGCCTGAAATATCGATCGGCCTATAGGCGAGCGGCCGTTCCAAGGCATTGAGAATAGGGCGGATCTTCTCGCCCGCGCCGGCGCCGAATTCCATGATCTCCGCGCCAGGTCCGATCAGCGAGGCAAACTCGGCCGCGTGCCGATTGAGCAGCGCGAGCTCGATGCGGGTGGGATAATATTCCGGCGTTTCGCAAATCCTTTCGAACAGGCGCGAGCCTTCCGCATCGTAGAAATATTTGCAGGGAATATGTTTGGGCTGGCTCCTCAAGCCCGCCAGCAGTGCGTCGGAATAATCCTCCACATCGCACGATGTTTCGCGTGGGCGTGCAGCTGCACTCTGGGCAGGAGGCGTCATGAATCCTCCGCCAGGCGAATGCCGGAGAATTGCCACCGCGCGGAAGGCGGGAAGAAATTGCGGTAGGTCGGGCGGATATGTCCGGGCGGCGTGGCGCAGGAACCGCCGCGAAGGACCATCTGGCCGCACATGAACTTGCCGTTATATTCCGCGACCGCGCCCGCGGGCGGCCGGTAGCGCGGATAGGGGTCGTAGCCCGACCGTGTCCACTCCCAGGCATCGCCATATAATTGTGCGATTGCGTCATTCGCATCCGCGGGCTTGGGATGAGGCTTTGCGGGGTCGAGGAAATTGCCCTCGACGGGCTGTGCACTCGCAGCCGCTTCCCACTCGAATTCGGTGGGGAGCCGCTTGCCCGCCCACGCCGCATAGGCCGCGGCCTCATAGAAGCTCACATGCACCACCGGTTCGTCCCGCTTCACGGGCTGTACGCCGCCCAGCGTGAAAACCTGCCACTCGCCAGCCTCGTTCGACCAGTAAAGCGGCGCATCCAACCCTTCGGCCTGCACCGTTGCCCAACCATCGGAGAGCCAGAATTCGGGCCGGCGATAGCCGCCATCCGCCATGAAAGCCAGATATTCGCCACAGGTGATGAGCCGGGAGGCCAACCGATAGGGGCCAAGCAACACCAAATGACGCGGCCCTTCATTGTCGAAGGCAAAGCCCTCCTTGGCATGGCCAATCGGCACGATGCCTCCCGCAAAATCCGACCAGCCCAGCGGCGGCGCGCTTTTCACGGGCACTGGGGAGGCCGGCCTGTAGAGCGGCAGCAGCGTGTTGCAGGAAAACACGTGCTTGATGTCGGTCAGGATCAGTTCCTGATGCTGCTGCTCATGATGCAGGCCCAGCTCGGCGATATCCTCAAAGACCGAGCGCTGGGCCTGGTTCGCGCGCTCGAAAAGCCGCGCCATCGCATCATCGACGTGCCGGCGGTATTTGAAGACATCTCCGAGGGTGGGGCGCGTCAGAAGCCCGCGTTGGGGGCGAGGGTGACGGGCGCCCAGCGCTTCGTAATAGGAATTGAACAAATATTGGAACCGGCGGTCGTAAGGCTCGTAATCGGGCGCATGGGGCATCAGCACCAGCGTCTCGAAGAACCAGGTCGTATGCGCCAGATGCCATTTCGTCGGGCTTGCGTCGGGCATGGACTGAACGCACTGGTCCTCGGCGCTCAAGGGTACGGCCAGCGTTTCGGTCAGACTACGCACGGCCGCATAGCGCGAGACAAAGCGCGTGTCATCGGCCGGCGCATCGTTCTGGAGAGTGCGATACATAAGGCTGCGACCCACGCGTCAAACGGCCCCCGGGGCCGAAGCCTGAGAATGGCTAAGTAATGGCTATTTAACTCCGTTCAACCCCCTTTGTGCCAGTGCTGCTTGCGCGGTCGAAGAACATTATGACGCAATCTCCCCCGCGGCTGCGCGATCGGCAAACACGCTGAGCGCGCCTAGGGGTTGAAAACGGCTCGCAGGAAGATCGCGGTCGCCCGCGCGAAACCGGCGCAGGATGTCGGCTTTCGAGGCGCCCGCCACGAGAAAAGCCGCGTGCCGGCTGCTTTCCAGCACGGGGTAGGTGAGGGTGATGCGCGGCTCGAGAGCGGCCCCGATTACAGGCACCGCCCATCGCCCGTGTTCCTTCAACACGGGATGTCCGGGAAAAAGCGACGCGAAATGCCCGTCCTCGCCCAATCCCAACAGAGCGATTTCGAAAAGCGGCCGTGCTGAATCCAAGGTGCCGGCGCCGTAGAACGATTTCAACTCGCGCCCATAGGCGAAAGCTGCTTCTTCCGGCGTAAGGTTTTCTGTCCGCACGGGATGAATGTTTGCCGGCGGAACCGGCGCACGCGACAGCATGGCATCCCACGCCATGCGGAAATTGCTGCGCGCATCGGTATGAGACACGAATCTCTCATCGCTCAGGAACCAATGCGCCTGCCGCCAGGGGAACCGGCTGCTGTAGGCTGCAGATGCAAGAAGCGCGTAAACGGGTCTCGGCGTCGTGCCGCCGGCCAGAACGACGGCGAAATCGCCGCTTTGCTCGAGTGCCAACCCCAGTACCCAATCCGCAACGCGGCGCGCGAAACCATCGGCATCGGCGGACACGTCAATTTGCATGACCGCCGGTTTCCCTTCGGTCGTCTTTGCACGCGAGGGGCCGCCACTGTCTCCCGTCGCGTTCGATCAACGCATTGGCTTCCGCGGGTCCATCGCTGCCCGCGGGATAGATCGGAATCTGGTTGACCCGATCCGAGGCCCAGGCATCGAGTATGGGCTGGACGATGCCCCAGCCCGCCTCGATGTTGTCGGCGCGCTGGAACAGGCTCGCATCGCCGATCATGCAATCATAGAGCAGCGTCTCGTACCCATTGCTGGGCTCTGCCTGAAAATAATCGGCATAGTTAAATCGCATCTGGACGTCGCCGATGCGCATCAATTGCCCCGGAATCTTCGCGCCGAAGCGCAGACGGATGCCCTCGTGCGGCTGGATGTTCAGGGTCAGATCGTTCGGCACCAGCCGATCCGCAGGCGTGCCCTGAAACAACGTCAGCGGCGCCTGCTTGAATTGGATGACGATCTCGCTGCATTTCGTCGCCAAGGCTTTTCCGGTGCGCAAATAGAACGGCACGCCGGCCCAGCGCCAATTCTCGATTCCAAGTTTCATCGCGACATGGGTTTCCGTCATCGAATTGGGCGCCACATCCGGCGCTTCGCGATAGCCGGCGACCGGACCTCCTTCGACGGCTCCCGGGCCATATTGCGCGCGGACGACGTTTTGACGCGCCGTCTCGGGTGTGAATCTTCGTACCGCCTCCAGAACCTTGCCCTTTTCGTTGCGTGACGCACGAGCCTCGAAGCAGGTCGGCGGCTCCATCGCCGTCAGCGCCAGAAGCTGGAACATGTGGCTCGGTACCATGTCGCGCAGGGCGCCCGAGCCATCGTAATATTTGCCGCGCCGCTCGACGCCGAGGCTTTCCGCAACCGTGATCTGCACGTGGTCGATGTGATTCCGATTCCATATCGGTTCGAACAAACCATTGGCGAAGCGAAACACCATGAGATTCTGGACGGTCTCTTTGCCGAGATAATGATCCATCCGGTAGATCTGATCTTCGTCGAGCACCTCGAGCAGCAGGCGGTTGAGCTCTTTGGCGGAAGTGAGATCGGTACCGAACGGCTTTTCGACCACGACGCGGCGCCATTGGTCATGTTCTTGACGCGTCAAACCGGCGGCGCCAAGCCGCCGCACGATCTTGGCAAATTCCGTTGCAGGGACCGCGAGATAGAACAGACAATTTCCGCCTGTGCGGTGATCGACGTCCGAACTGCGCAACAACGCCGTGAGGCGCTCATAGGTCGTAGGATCGCCGAGATCGCCGGACATGTAGTGCATCCGGCTTGCGATCCAGCTCCAGTCGGCGGGATCGATGCTCTCATGGGTAAGTTCGCGTAAGCTCTCGGCGAGGCTTGCACGGAACTCTTCATCGCTCAGTTCGGCGCGCGAAATGCCGATCAAGGCGAAATCTTCCGGGAGCAAATGGCGGCGCTTCAAATGATACAGAGCGGGGATCAGCAGGCGCTTGGTCAGATCGCCCGAGGCGCCGAAAATCACGAAGGCACAGGGGCCGGCTGGCCGTGGCTCATCCGTCATCAGCGGGCCTGTTTGGGTTCTTGATGGCCCCCGAATTCATTGCGCATGGCCGAAAGAAGCTTGTTGGCGAATTGCGCATCGTTGCGCGAACGAAAGCGGGCATAGAGCGCGGCCGACAGCACTTCGGCCGGCACACCCGTTTCGAGAGCCGCCATCAGGGTCCAGCGGCCTTCGCCGGAATCCTCGACAAAGCCCGAAAAGCCCGCGAGCTCGGAATCTTTGGCGAGTGCGATCGCGGTGAGGTCGAGCAGCCAAGAGCCAATGACGCTACCATGCCGCCACACTTCGGCAATGTCCGTGAGATCGAGATGGTAACGGTCGTCATGGGCGCGCGCATCCGATTGGGCTTCGCGCAAGATGTTGAAGCCTTCGGCATAGGCCTCCATCAGCCCATATTCGATGCCGTTGTGGATCATCTTGACGAAATGCCCGGCGCCCGCGGGGCCGCAATGGAGATAGCCCCGTTCCGCCGTGCCGCCGGACGCGCGTCCCGGAGTATGGGACGCCGAACCCGGGCCCGGCGCGAGCGTATCGAAGATCGGATCGAGATATTTCACGATTTCCGCATCGCCACCGATCATCATGCAATAGCCGCGTTCCAGACCCCAGACGCCGCCGCTGGTTCCGACATCGACATACTGAATCGACTTCTGCAGAAGCGTGCGCGCCCGGCGGATATCGTCGCGGTAGAACGTATTGCCGCCATCGATCACGATGTCGCCCGGGTCCATCGGGACGGCGAGCTCCTCGATCATCTTCTCGGTGACCTCGCCGGCGGGGAGCATAACCCACACGATTCGCGGGCGTTTCAGCCGGGCGATGAAATCCTTGATGTCGTTTGCGGGCGAAGCTCCGTCTTTGGCCAGCTCCTGCCGTGCTTCGGGCCGCGCATCATAGACGACGCAATCATGCCTATTGCGCAGCAGCCTGCGGGCGATGTTGCCACCCATGCGCCCCAAGCCCACGATTCCGATTTGCATGAATGTCCTTTCGTCAGCCTAGCGCTTGAACGACCGCCTGCTTCAACCTCGCCAGCCCCGCAGCCACATCGGCTCCGAGATGTACCCGGATGGCGCGCCGTCCGCGTTCGTTCAGCACCTCGAAATCGCCCCGCGCCGTCGCATCGATCACGGCGCCGAAGCTGTATTTGCGTCCGGGCACCGGAATGTCGAGGCCATGGTCGGCGGTGATCTGGAGGAAGATTCCGGCGTTGGGTCCGCCCTTATAGGCCTGGCCGGTCGAATGCAGGAAGCGCGGACCGAAGCCGACGCAGGTGGCCAGTTTTTTCCGATTCCGGATCGCGGTCCTGATTTCCTGCAAGGCCGCGTGATGGGCCTGGTTCTGCGCCACATAGGCCAGAAGGGCGCAATAATCGCCGTCATGGGCGCGCGTGAGATGGGCTTTGAGCGAGCTGACCAGGGCCGTGCCGTCCCCGGCCTGTTTGAGAATCTTGCCGTTCTTTTCATCCGCGAAGATCTTGATGCCGCCGTCTTCCAACAGCGGTGCTTCGGGCGGCAGCGAGCCGCGCGCCTCGACGGCTTCCATGAGGCCTCGCGTCTTGACCTTGCTGGCTTCGACGTCGGGCTGATCGAAGGGATTGATGTGCAGTATCGCGCCTGCCACGGCGGTGGCGATTTCCCAGCGGAAAAATTCCTGACCGATTGCGGAGCGGTTCGAAATCGCAATGCGCACCACCGGCTGGCCGGCCTGTTCGAGTTTCGAGACACCAACGTCCAGGGGCCCGTTCGAATCCTCATCAAGCCGCAAATAGGCGAAGAGGCGATCTGTTCCATAGAACTCGGGCGATCCTAGAGGCTCGCCGTCGACGGGGATGATCCCGTTGCCCTGCTTGCCGGTGGATTCGGCGATCAACTGTTCCAGCCACGCGCCGAAATCGGAAATGCCCGGCGAAGCGATGATGGTGAGCTTGTCGCGGCCTTTGGCCGCCATGAGTCCCAGGATGATGCCCAATGTCACACCGGGATTTGCACTGGGCGGGACATCCGCTCCGCAGGATCGCACCATTTTCAATGTGGATGTCAGCAGCGTCTTGACATCCACGCCCATGATCGCGGCCGGCGCCAAGCCGAAATCCGACAACACCGAATAGCGCCCGCCGATGTCGGGCTTGCCCACGCAGGTCTTGCGAAAACCTTCCGTGGCCGCGAGGCCCGCAAGCTTGGAGCCGGGATCGGTGATGGCGATGAAATGCGAGGCCGCTTTTCCCTCGTCCAGCACGGCTGCCACGCGGGCGAAGAAATAATCCTTGAGGATGTTGGGCTCCAGTGTCGTTCCCGATTTGCTGGAGACGACAAACAGCGTGCTCCGAAGATCGATCGCGTCTTCGATGCTTTTGATCTGCACCGGATCGGTGGAATCAAGCACCAGCAGTTGAGGAAACCCTTTTTGTGCGCCAAAGGTCCGGGCAAAAACTTCTGCCCCAAGGCTCGATCCGCCCATACCCAACAAGACGGCATGGGTGAATTTCGCCTTGCGCACATCCCCCGCCAATTCCTGGAGACGATCAACGTTATCGAGCTCCTCCTGAGCGACATCTAGCCAGCCCAGCCATTTCGCCTCATCCGCCCCGGTCCAGAGCGTGGCGTCGCGTCGCCAGAGGCGCCGCACATTGCTGCTTCGCCGCCATTCCTCAGCCGCGTCTTTGACGGCTTTTTCGTCATCGGGACCAAGGCTCGCGCTCTGCCGGTTAAGGGCCGTCCCCAGACTGGCGGCGCGTTTTTTTTCGACGGCTGCGAGAAGCTCGTCGAAAGCATCGGCGAACAGCTTCACACCCTCGCTCGTCAGTTTGCTTGTGACCTCATCGAGGGAGATTCCGAAATGGGACAGCGTCGCCATCATGTTCTCGGCCGCCGCGAGATTCTCTTCCAGGCTCCGGCGGTTCGCGCCATGGTCGCGAAATGCCGCCAAGGTCTCGGGCGGCATGGTGTTGACGGTGTCGCGCCCGATCAACTCCTCGATATAGACGACATCGCGATAGGCTGGGTTCTTCGTGCTCGTGCTGGCCCAGAGCAGGCGTTGCACGCGCGCGCCCGCATCATTCAGCTTGCGCCACCGTGGCCCAGCGAAGATCGTCTTATAATCCTTGTAGGCAAGCTTCGCGTTGGCGATGGCGATTTTGCCGCGCAAACCGGCGAGCGCGTCCGTCTGGCCCGCAGCCGGAGGCTTTTTCAAATGTTCGTCGATCAATTTGTCCACCGCCGTGTCGATGCGGCTGACGAAGAAACTCGCAACGCTGGACAGGCGGTCGGCATGCCCGCCGGCCGCGATAAAGGTCTCCAGCCCGTCGAGATAGGCCTCGGCCACCTGACGATAGGAGGTGCGCGAGAACAGAAGCGTGATGTTGATATTGATGCCTTCGCCCAGCAGCGTGCGAATGGCTGGGATGCCTTCCTCGGTGGCCGGCACTTTGATCATGACGTTTTCGCGATTGACCGCCTTCCACAGCCGGCGCGCTTCGGCGATGGTGGCTGCGGTGTCCCGGGCGATATAAGGCGACACTTCCAGACTGACGAAGCCGTCGGCGCGTTCGGTCTGTTTGTAGACCGGACGCAGCACATCGGCGGCGTTTTGGATGTCCTCAATGGCGAGCTGCTCGTAAAGCCCCATCACGTCGCCGTCGCGTTCCTCAACCAACGCCCGGATCGCCGCATCGTAATCGCTGCTGTCGCCGATTGCCTTTTTAAAAATGGAGGGGTTGGAGGTGACGCCCGTCAGACCGTCCTCGTCGATCAGCTTTTTCAAGCCGCCTTCGGCAATGAAGCGGCGGGAAAGGAAATCGAGCCAAATCGCCTGGCCCTGCTCGCGCAGCATGATCAGCGGGCTCACGATGGAACTCCTTCTGCTGGACCGGATGGCCGGCTTTTGCCGGCCATCATATCGGTTTAACGTCCTATCGTGGCAGATGGCCCATGCGGCCGCTCTGATAATCGGAGATCGCCTTGCGGATTTCCCCTTCATTGTTCATCACGAACGGACCATAGCCGAACACCGGTTCGTCGATCGGCTCGCCCGAGAGGATCAGCAGAGTGGCATCGCTGTCCGCATCGATCCGCACGCCGTCGCCTTTGCGATTTAGCAGCACCAGCTGCGCGTCCTCGGCCTTCGTGCCGCCGTTGATCCGGATTTTGCCCTTGAGCACAAAGACCGAAGCATTCTGCCCCGGCTTAATCGTCAGAAACGCTCCGCGCCCCGCCTTAAGCCGCACATCGAAGAGGTCGATGGGCGTGAAGGTCTCGGCCGGTCCCTTAGCGCCGTCATAATCGCCCGCGATGACGCGCACTTTGCCCGCATCGCCGGCCAGCGGCACCTCGGGGATTTGCCCCGCCGTCAGCGTCTGATATTTCGGCGCCGTCATCTTCAGCCGCGCCGGCAGATTCACCCAAAGCTGGATCGCTTCGAATGGCCCGCCGCTCTTGGTGTACTCCCAGGAGTGCATTTCCTCATGCACCAGGCCCGAACCCGCCGTCATCCACTGCACCTCGCCGGGGCCGATTTTGCCGCCGCCGCCACTGGAATCGCGGTGCTCCACCTCGCCGCTATACAGAATTGTAACGGTCTCGAAGCCGCGATGGGGATGCTCGCCGACGCCGCGGCGCTTGTCGGCCGGCGGGAAATGGAACGGCCCGGCATAATCCAGCAGCAGGAACGGGCTTACCGCCTCGGCATTGTCGTAGCCAAAGACGGTGCGGACGGGAAAACCATCGCCCACCCAATGTCCGCCGGGCGCGGCGCGTAGCTCGGCGACCCCTTTCAGCTCTGGTAGGCTTTCGATTCCACTGGCACTGGGTCTGGTCTGGACCTGCGATTGGGCCATTTGGTGCTCCAAAATTGGGTTGTTGCCGACTATATCGTGTCGATCCCCGCCCATGAAAAGGCCGCCCCCGCCGAATCGGCCTTATTACAGATTTGTCTATGGTGAATCGGGGGCGCCGCAATGCACGTTGTCAGCGCCTCTTCGAAAAGGCAAAATGGGCTCCGGATGCTCGAGCAGGCATCGCAAATTGGAGGGAAAACATCATGAAGATTCAAATCGCGCTGATGGCTGCCGTCGCGGCCACCGCTTTGGCCGGAACCAGCATGGCGGCGTCGCTGACCGACGTCATCCAAAAAGGCCCGGCCGCGGCAAAAGTCATGGAAAAGAACCAGATCAATTTCGCCACGGCCAAGGCGCTGGGCGACCATTGTCTGGCCGAAGCGACCGCCAAAGGCATGGGCGTCAGCGTCGTCATCCTCGATCAGTTCGGGACTATCTCCTATTACGTTCGCGGCGATGGTCAGGGCAAGGTCAACACCGAATCCGCGCTGTGGAAGGCCAAGACCGTGCTCAACACCCGCGCCCCCAGCAAGGCGCAGATGAACGCCGTCCGCACCGGCGCGACATCGGAATCTCGCGTGATCTGGCAGGGCAATTTCGCCAATGCCGGCGGTCTTCCCATCGTCGTAGACGGCCAGTTCCTCGGCGCCATCGGCGTCGGCGGCATGGCGGCACAGCCGGGCGTGTGGAGCGACGAGATCTGCGGTTATAATGCTTTGAACGCTGTCCTTGGCCCGCAGCCCAAGCTGCTTCCGGATCTGCCCAATCCTTATGCCGTCACCAACAATGCGGGTGGTGGCGCAGGGCCCCGGCCGCCGGGTGCGCCCAACAATTAGGCCATCGATTCCTGGTTGACGGCGAAGGGCCTCGCGCGATCCGCGAGGCCCTTTTTGCCCATTCAGCGAACCGGAAACGCCTTGGCTTCCTCCCAGACGGGGGCGGCGTCGCGCGACTTCATATAGTCCAGCAGCGCTTTGGCGGCTTTGGGGTCCTTTGCCTTGGTGGAGACGAAGCCGGTGATATCCACCGGCGTCGAGGCCGCCGGCGGCAGGGCGCCCACGACATCGAGCCCGGGATTGCGCATATCGCTTAAGTAAGGGCCGAAGGCGATCTCGGTCTCGCCCTTGGCGACCGAAGTCTGCACCTCGCCGCCGCCGGGGACCCATTTGATCTTCGGCTTGACCTGATCGGAGATGCCCATCTTGTTGAGCGCCAAAAGAACGACGCCCCCGACGCTGCCTTGATCCGGATCGACCGAGATGATCGACTTGGCGTTCAGCAGCGTCTTCTTCACCGCCGCGACATTCGAGATGTCGGGCTTGG
>JAXDMY010000046.1:0-2570 GCA_034665805.1 Alphaproteobacteria bacterium | reverse complement strand
GACAATCAGACTGAATACCGATTTATGTTGGATTGATGCGCTGGCGGTCACGGTGCCGGCGGCGTCGCAAGATCCGCTTTGGGGCGACCTTGCCGCGCTATGCCACGGTGAACTGCTCGAAAAACTCGATGACGTGAGCGTATCCTTTCGCCAATGGGTGGTTGCCGAGCGGGCAAGCTTTGCAGAAAAATGTCGTCAGTTGCGCAAACCCAACGATGGTTTTCCTGTGAACCCTGAGGCAGGCGAACGCGCCGAGATTGCGCGCCGCCTGATTGCATTCGGCCCGACCTATGAGGGCGCATCGCGCGTCCTCATGCGTGCGCTCGCAGACATGGGTGAGCCTGCGCAGGCTATTCAAGAATATGCACGATGCGAGCGTGCGCTCCGCATCCTATTCAATGTCGAACCCTCTGCTCAGACCAAGGCGCTCTATGGCGCCATCGGGAAGGTTTCGTCGCGCGAGGAAAACGTAAGCGTCGACATCGCGGGAGGGGCGCGCGATAAGATGGCGGCCGCTCTCCCGCAGCCACTGCCAAATCGCTCACGGCTGCGTGTCGGTGTGCTGCCGTTTCGGACTGATACCTCCGCCGGCAGCGACGATCTGGCGGTCTCGCTGAGCGAAGAAGTCGCTGCGGATCTTGCGCGGTTTCGTTGGTTCGATGTGATCGCCCCAATGATGTTTGCCGTCGGCGCCGCCACTCTTCGACGCGACTCCCTGATGCGGCCTAACGAGCTGGACTACGTCGTCGACGGCACTCTGCGGACACGCGGAAACATCCATCACATCGAGGTTCGCCTGCTGGATCTGACAAGCTGTGCTTCGCCGATATGGACGAACGAGTTCGCGCTTGCCGCAACTGAGCCTTGCTGCGTGAACAAGATAACGGCTCGCATTGTCGCGCGAATAGACCCCGTAATACTGTTTATCGAGGGGAAGCGACGCGGGCGCCATGGCGCGACCGGCCGGCTGCTCCGCGCCATTCCGCTGATGTACACCATGAAGCGCCGCGAATACGAAGAGGCCGGCGATCTCATCATGCGCGCGCTCGAGGAAGATCCGGATAACGCCAAGGTTGCGGCTTGGGCGGCCCATTGGCAGGTATTCCACGTTGGACAAGGTTGGGCGCAAGACCCTCGGCAGGCCCTGGCGACGGCACAACGCTTCGCGCTGAAAGCGATTGCAATCGATCCGGAGAACGCGGAAGCGCTTGGTATTTACGCGCACATCTGTTCGTTCATGAACAAGGATTTTGATGCGGCGTTGTATTTTTTCGATCGTTCGCTGCGATTGAATCCAAATCTTGGGTTCGTTTGGGCCCTTAGCGCAGTGACGCAGTGCTACGTCGGCGAGCCGGACGCCGCCCTTGCGAGAATGGATCGTTATCGTGAACTCGCCCCATATGATCCGTATTTTTCCTTTTTCGAGGGCGTCTATGCGATCGCTTACCTGCTCAAGAGCCAATACAAGCAAGCGGCGGAAGTCGGCCGCCGCCTGGTCAAAGGTCATCCCGAGTTCAGCAACGGCTACAAACCCTTGATCGCCGCTCTCGGACACCTCAAACAATTTGACGAGGCGAAGCCCTACGTCGCCAAGGTCCTCGAGTTAGAGCCGCAATTCTCCGTCTCGCATTTCGGAAAGACTTATCCATTCCGCCGCGATAGCGACCGGGAGCGCTATATGGAAGGGTTGCGTTTGGCGGGCGTGCCGGAACAATGACTGTGCGGCTCACTGCATGCTGACCAGCGTCAGATCCAGGAACCAGGATTGCGCCGACACAAAGCCCTTGATCTTCCGGCTCATGGCGCGCGGGTTGAGGTCATGCACGATGAAGAGCCAGGGCGGGTTGTCGACGAGGCGCTCATGCGCGGGCTTCTCGGGTCCGGTGGATGGGGAGTTACCGTAGGGCCAATCCTGCGCCCGGCAGGAGGTTCCGCGCCATGAGGTATTGGGACGCGCCCGTGTAGGAGCGCGCGCCGTGAGGGGCACCGCTTCCAAAGCACAGATGGAGATGCCGCCAATCGCCGGCGGTTTTTTTGTAAGCCGTGCTTTGCTCGGCATCGCCCCTTCGCAACTCGGGCTGCGTCACACCGCTTTCCAGGCGGAGCGCGTTACCGCAAAAAGCGCCGTTATCTCTTTCTGATTCTTCTTCTTTTCGCCAATTTTCGCTGCGATAGAGCGGGCACACCCAAACCACCGGACGGAACGCGGCTCGTTAGCGGGCGCGACTTTCGATTCTTCCTACTCTGAATGATGGAGTTTCAAATATGGCCCTTACGGCTTTCGCGCGTCGCTCCGCCCCCGTGCTTTGTGCAGCACTCCTTCTCTCGTTCGCCGCAACGGCCGGGTTTGCGGCTGACGAGCGTTGCTCCCAGCTGGTTGCCTTGAACAAACAATACCGGCACGTCGCTCTGACCGACGAACAGCAGAATCTCAAGGTTCAGTTGGTCTCCTGGTACAAAGAGAATTGCGGGCGCGGGCACCGGATCGCAAACCGGTGATTTCCCCCGCTGCCCTCACTGCATGCTGACCAGCGTCAGATCCAGGAACCAGGACTGCGCCGACACGAAGC
>JAXDMY010000045.1:0-32504 GCA_034665805.1 Alphaproteobacteria bacterium | reverse complement strand
GACCGGGACCGTGAAGGAGTTCGAATGGACCAACCCGCATGTCTGGCTTCACATTCTTGCGCCTGATCAATCTGGCAAGCCCGTGGAATGGTCGTTCGAAATGCAGGCCGTCGCCCAAGCCACCACCGGCGGCTGGCGCGTCGACAGTGTCAAGCCAGGCGACAAAGTATCGGTTGAATTCCATCCCTTGAAGGACGGCTCTCGCGGCGGCGAGTTGGTTGCCGCGACGCTCCCGGACGGCAGGCGTCTGGGAGCGCAGGCGGCGAGATTGCCGGTCCCCAAAGCACCGTAAACAAGGAGGTCACCATGAATTTCAGAATCTTGTCCCTGGCCGGGATTGTCGTGTCGATCGCAGCTCCCGCCTTGGCGCATCATTCCTTCGCCATGTTCGATCGTGAGAAATCGGTCACCTTGAGTGGCGTCGTGAAGGAATTCGAATGGACCAATCCGCATGTCTGGATCCACATGATGGTGCCCGATGCCACGGGCAAGCCGATGGAATGGTCGTTCGAAATGCAGGCCATCGCGCAGGACACGGCCGGCGGTTGGCGCGCCGACAGCGTCAAGCCGGGCGACAAGGTTTCGATCGATTTTCATCCTTTGAAGGACGGCACGCGCGGCGGCCAGCTGGTCGCCGCGACGCTCGCCGACGGCAAGCGTCTTGGCGGCCCCGTGCGCCGGCCCGGCGCGCAGGATTGACCTGAAGCAGGAGCGTTCATGAACCTTAAGACTGTCGCCCTTGCCGGTGTCGCAATTGTTGTCGCGGCGCCAGCCTTTGCCCATCATTCCTTCGCCATGTTCGACCGCGAAAAAGCGATGAGCGTCAGCGGCGTGGTGAAGGAATATGAGTGGACCAATCCGCATGCCTGGGTTCACGTGATGGTGGCCGATGCCGGCGGCAAAGCCGTCGAATGGTCCTTCGAGATGCAGTCGATCGCCCAAGATACGCGGGCAGGTTGGCGTGCCGACAGCGTCAAGCCGGGCGACAAGATCTCGGTCGAGTTCCACCCATTGAAGGACGGCACGCGCGGCGGCCAGCTGATGGCGGCAACGCTCGCCGACGGCAAGCGCCTCGGCCCACCACCGCCGGATGGATTCCTCAGCGTCACGCCGGGTGACGGCGGCATCTAGCGCAGCGATTTCAGGGAGGAAGCGATGAACGTCAGGGCTTTGGTTTTGGGCGGCATCTTCGTGTCACTGACGGCGCCTGCGTTTGCGCATCATTCCTTCGCCATGTTCGATCGCGAAAAGGCCGTGAACATCAGCGGCGTGGTGAAGGAATATGAGTGGACCAATCCGCATGTGTGGATTCATGTGATGGTCCCGGACGCGCAAGGCGCGCCGCGCGAATGGTCCTTCGAGATGCAATCCGTGCAGCAGGACGCGGCGGCGGGCTGGCGGGCGGACAGCGTGAAGCCCGGCGATAAGGTCAGCGTCGAGTACCATCCGCTGAAAGATGGTTCGCGCGGCGGTCAGCTCATGAGCGCGATCCTTGCCAACGGACAGCGTCTAGGACCGCCGGCAGCGCCCCAGCTCGTGTTCCCGCGGCCTGCGGCCGATGCGGGGCAGGAGCCTCGCGCGAACCAGTAGGTATCGCTTTTCCGTTTGACACGAATAGCCCTCGCCACTCCTAGTGTGGCGAATGCGAAATTCGCTATACCTTGGAGCAGCTCCGAGCGAATTTCCAATTCAAAACCACACTAGCCCGAGGGCTTTTTTCCCTGATGTCCGATATCGAGATTGTCACCTACGTAGACGAGCATTTCGAAGAAGTAAGTGCTCTTTGGGAGGAAGCCTTCCCTAACGATCAGCCGTGGAATAGCGCGGAGAGCGCGATTCCAGCGAAGCTCGCTTTCCAACCGGGCCTCTTTTTTGTCGCGTTGGACGGAAACCGCGTGATTGGTTCCGTAATGGCTGGTTATGACGGGCACCGAGGCTGGGTAAACCGCATAGCGGTGCTCCAATCGCATAGGGGACGGGGCGTAGGGAGCGCATTAATGCGCGAAGCGGAAACACGACTGCGAGCTATGGGCTGTACGAAAATCAATCTTCAGGTTCGCACTTCAAACGCAATGGCTGCCGAGTTTTATGAGCGGTTAGGCTATTCCGTTGAGGACCGCATAAGCATGGGTAAGCGGATCCCGGCAAATTAGGACACCACCCTTTGTCTCATCGCTTGGAGCGATAGCCGGGCTCTGCTCGTCATGACATAGTGGAGAAAATGGGGGATCGGCACATGAGCGGACAGGATGTCTTCGCCAAAGCTGCGTGGCGCCTCATCCCGTTCATGATGCTTCTGTACATCGTCAATTATGTCGACCGGGTGAATGTCGGCTTCGCCGCGCTCACCATGAACAAGGATCTGAGTTTCTCGCCGGCGGTCTACGGCTTTGGCGCGGGCGCGTTCTTCCTCGGATATTCGGCGTTTCAAATTCCCGCCAATTTGATCCTCGAACGCGTGGGCGCGCGGCGCTGGATATTCTGCATCCTGGTGCTGTGGGGTGCGATCTCGGCATCGAACGCCCTGGTTCGCACTCCGGCGAACTTCTACACCGTGCGAATCTTGTTGGGCGTTGCGGAGGCCGGATTTTTTCCCGGCATGGTGCTGTATCTGACCTATTGGTTCCCGCACGCCTATCGCGCGCGCCTGGTGGCGATCTTCATGGCGGCCATTCCGTTTGCGAACACCATTGGCGGGCCGGTTTCCAGCCTCGTTTTGCAATTGGATGGCGCCGCCGGTTTGCATGGCTGGCAATGGCTGTTTCTGATCGAAGCCGCGCCTGCTTTGCTACTGGCCTTCGTCGTCTTACGATTTTTGCCCGACGGTCCGGAAGCTGCGTCATGGCTGACGAGCGAAGAAAAAAACACGGTCGCCGCGCGGCTGGGAAAAGAAGATACGGCCCCGCATCATGACTTCTTGCCGGCGCTGCGCGATCCGCGTCTGTGGGCGCTGGGCGTTATCTATCTGGGTTATTCGGCGGGCGCCTATGGCGTGCAATTGTGGCTGCCGCAGATCGTGCAGGCGATGGGCTTCTCGACGCTGGCGACCGGCTTCCTGGTCGCACTGCCCTATATCGTCACCATGATCGCGATGATCGCTTGGGGGCGTTCAAGCGATGCCAGCGGCGAACGCATCTGGCATGTCGCCGTTCCGGCGTTCATCGCTTTCGGTGGTCTGATCGTCGCGAGCCTGACGGGATCGAATTTCGTCGTCTTCGTAGCGCTGACTTTCGTACTGGTGGGCTTGCTGGCTTTGCAGGGACCGTTCTGGTCGCTTCCACCGATGTTCCTTTCGGGCACTGCGGTGGCTGGCGGCATCGCCTTCATCAACACGATCGGCACGGGCTTCGGCGGATTTATCGGACCCTCGCTTGTCGGCGTGATCAAAGATGCGACAGGCGGCTATGCGGCCGGCATGGCGGTGCTTGCCATAGGGCCGATGCTCACGGCTACCATTGTGCTGGCGCTTGGCCGCAGCATGGCGCCACGCACGGCCGTGCAGTGAGGCTGCCGCGCCGGTTTGTTAGACCGACTCTCTGCGCCAGGCGAAGATGATGGCGGTGAGTACCAGAAGAAGCGCGAGCCAAGGTGGCATCAGCTGGTCGCTGTCCACCGACGTGACGCGATAAGCCCCGCGGCGTTCAATGCCGAACCAGCCGCTGCCGCGGGTGGTCGAGCCCTGATCGACGGCGCGAAGGTCGGGCATGCCGTCGGAGAGCCACTGCATGCCGCCGCCCGTCGCATCCGCATAGGGCTTCAGGATGGCGTCGGTCGCGCGCAGGTCGGCCACTTCGCGCGGATTCAGCGGACCGGCCGCGGCAACCGCATTCAGCGCGCCGTCATTCATGCGATAGAGGCCAAGCTCCTCCGCCTTTCGGCGGCCGGTGAACTTGCCTGGGCTGGAAGCGGCGAGCGCGACGGTTTCGGTCTTGCCGGTCGGCGTGGTGATGTTCACGTCCGGCGCGCGGTCGCCCATCGTCTGGCGCGTGATGCGCAGTTCGCCACCGGTGACTTCCGCGGTCAGGCGCTCTTCTTCGAGTTCGGGTTCCTTCATCAGCCAGTGGGCAAGCCGCCGCAACAGCTCGGCCTGAGGACCGCCATTTTCATAGCCGCGCGCCCAAAGCCAGATTTGATCGGAAAGCAGCTGCGCCACGCGCCCTTTTTGGACGCGATCGAGCACCAGAAGCGGGCGATCGGCGGGGCCGGCCATTATCGTGTTCCCGGACAGTTTCTGTGCCGCGATGACGCGGAACCAGCGGCCCCAATTGGGCTGGCCGGGCTGCGGTTGGCCGAGCACCGGCTGGATAGAAGGTTGGCCGGGCCGTGCTGCCGGAGGCGGTGGAGGAGCCGGAGCGGGGGGCACCGGCGCGGCGGATGCCGTAGGGCCGGGTGTGACGGGCTGGGCCGGCTTTGGCGGGGTCAGCGGCTCGGAAAACAGATCGAGCGCTTCATTGCCCTGGGGCAGATCGCGCGTTACGGGATGGGCGAATCCCGCTTTGGTGATCATCGGCTTGAAGGCTTGGCTTATCACTTCGCCGGTGGGCTGCGCCGGAAGCACGGCGGCAAGCGGCGTACGGGCGATGCTGGATTCGTCGGCGAATTCCGGCCCCGACGATAAGAGCAATGCGCCGCCGTTTTCGACGTAACGCGCGATGTTGTCGAAATAGGCGAGCGGAAGGATGTCGCGATTCTGATAGCGATCCAGAATGATGAGATCGAACTGGTTGAGCTTATCGACAAACAGATCGCGCACCGGGAAAACGATGAGGGCAAGCTCGTTGATCGGCGTTCCGTCTTGTTTGTCTGGTGGCCTGAGAATGGTGAAATGCACCAGATCGACCGAAGGATCGGCTTTGAGAAGATTGCGCCAGACGCGTTCGCCGGCATGAGGCTCGCCCGAGACGAGCAGCACGCGCAGGCGGTCGCGCACGCCGTTGACGATCACGGCCGCGCGGTTGTTCTGCAGCGTCTGTTCGGCGGGACCGGGCGCGGCCTCGAGTTCGACCACATTTTCCCCGCCATGGGCGACGGGCACCTTGATGGTGGTGTCCTTGCCCACTGGCACGTTTTGCTTGCCGGCGTCCTTGCCGTCGATCCGCAGCGAGAGCACCGCATTGGCGGATTGCGAGCCGCCGTAATCGTCGACGCGGAAGGTGATCTCGGCGTCTTTGCCGACAATGTTGAAGCGCGTGGCGCGTACCACGGTGAGCTTGCGGTCGCGTTCATTGGGCGCGCCGGTGATCAGCACATGAAATGGCGCGCCGAGATGAAAGGTCTTGGGATCGGGCGCGTCGTGCACCTCGCCGTCGGTGATCACGATGGCCCCGGAGACGCGGTCGGGCGGTGCGTCGGACAGGGCCGCATTGAGCGCCGAGAAGAGCGCGGTTCCTCCGGCATCGCCGGCATCCGCGTTGGTGCGCACTTCCGCCTCGCGCAGTTCGACGTTCATCCCTTTGAGCTTTTCGCGCATCGCCGCGAGGGCCTTTTCGGCGTCGGCCTTGCGGGTGCCGATCTCCATGCTTTGCGAGCGGTCGATGATGAGGGCGACGATGTTGGAGAGGCCTTCGCGCGTCTCCTTGACGATCAACGGGTTGGCCAGCGCGAGCATCACAACCACGAAGGCAAAGAGCCGCGCCCACGCGCCATGGGCGTGCCGATAAACCGAAAAAGCAAGGATCGCCAATGCCATCGCGCCAAAGGCCGCAAGCAGCCAAAGCGGCATGTGTGGTGCAAAGGCGATACCGAAGGATGACATATCGCTACTTCCCCAGCCGTTCGAGCAACGCCGGCACGTGGACCTGATCGGTTTTGTAATTCCCGGTCATAGCATAGATCACGACATTGATCCCGAAGCGAATCGCCATCTCACGTTGTTGTTCGCCGCCCGGCGTGACCGCGGCGAGCGGATTGCCGCGCTCATCGCGAGCCCAGGCGGCCGCCCAATCATTGCCCCCCATGATGATGGGCGATACCCCGTCACCGCCACGCGCCGCAACCGGCGTGGAGGGTGGATTGTTCGGGTCCACCGGGGGCAGCGCCTCAACCCAAAGCTGGCCGCCGCTCCAGCGGCCGGGAAATTCCTTGAGGAGATAAAAGGTCCGCGTCAGCACGTGATCGGCCGGTGCGGGCGCCAAGGGCGGTATGTCGAGCTTGGCCAGAAGGCGGCGCAGCACCGCTTCGCCCGGTGAGGCACTGGCGGCGAGCCCCGCGACGGGCGCATCGCGCGTATCGAACAGGATTGTGCCGCCTTCGCGCATGAACTGATCCACCTTGGCGACCGCCGCTGCGGAAAGGTCCTTTTCGCTTGCCGCCATCGGCCAATACAGCAGCGGATAGAACGAAAGATTGTCCCGCTCGACATCGACGCCGACCGGGTCCGCCGGTTCGTAAGCGGTGCGTGCCGTCAATTCCAAGCCAAGACCGAACAGTCCTGCTTTGCTCATCGCATCGACTTCGGAATCGCCGGTGATGACATAGGCAAGCCGTGTGTCGAGCGCGGATTCGAGCGCCTTGTCCTGGGCGACGGGCGCGCGCGCAGGCGCAGCTGCGGCGGCAAGGGACGGAGAGGGAACCAGCAGCAGCGCGAGCGGCGCCAGCACCAACAGCACGGCGGTGGCGGCGCGGACGGCCGTTTTGCGGAAGCGGTGGCCCGTGATCGAGATATAGCCGCGCAGCGCGAGCGAAATCAGCGCGTCGATCAAGAGCAGGATAAGCGCGATCTCAAGCATAGGCCATTTCAACTCCTGAGCCGCCGTGCCGGCATAGGGAAATAAGGTGCGGCCGACATCCAAGGGGCGCAGGGCGGTGCGTGTGCCGAAGGCATTGAGCGCAACCAGCGCGCCTTGAACGCCGTAGAGCCCGGGGGGATGCAGCGGACCCACGGTCGCGGTTTCAATCTCCGAGGCACGCAAGGGCGTTGCCTCGGGATAAGGCTTCTCCAGATGGCCGAACCCATCGAGCGTCTGGAACGGCGGGAAGGTTCCCGTCTTCGCCGCCGCCGCGCCACCGCGCATGCCTTCCGAAAGTTCGACGACCCGGCGCAACATATCCACATAGAGTCCGGATATCGGTAGCGACGACCAGCCCGGGCTGGCGGCGACATGGAAGAGCACGATCCAGCCGCGCCCTTTGGCGGTGCCGGTCACCAAGGGCGTGCCGTCCGTCAGGCGCGCCCAGGTATGATCGGCAAGCTCGACGGAAGGCTCGGCCAGCACCTGACGCGAGACCGTTACGTCGGGGGCGATGATCAACCCGCGGAATGGGCTGTCATCGCCAAAGGGCGTCAAATGTTGCGGCGAAGCCCAAGTCATGGAGCTTCCCATCAGGCGTTCGCCCGCGCGCAAGCGGACCGGAACGAGGTCGTCGCTTTGCGCGGCAAGGCGCGGACCACCAAAGCGCAGCAGCACGCCGCCGTCTTCGACGAATTTGTTGATGCGGTCGTGCTCGACGGTGGAAAGCCGCCCGATGTCGGAAATGGCGATCACGGCAACGCCGCTGTCCAGCACCTGCTCGACCGTGCCCTTGTGGATTTCGGCATAAGGCGAAAGCGCGCGCTCGATGTAATAGATGTCGGAGAGCAGCGGCTGCGCCTGATCGGCGGCGCCGCCCGACACCAGCCCCACGGGCCTGCGCCGGAAGCGCGCATCGACAAGCTGCACGGCTCCCGCCGAATCATTGGCCATTACCGCGATCCGCACCGTGTCGTTGCGCAGCTCCAAGGGGAGCGCAATGTTGGTCTTTGCCTCGGTCGCCCGAAGACCGAAATGGAACTGAGCCGTCTCGAGAATTTGTCCCCGCCCGTCGAGCGCCGCGACTCTTCCCTCGCGCTGATTGTCGGCGGGCAGGCGCGCCAGGGTCACTCCAAAACCGGTGTTGGCGTTATCCGGCGGGCGCATCGCGATGGGCGCCTTGTCCGCTTCGTCTTCGAAGATGCCCAGCGTGCCCAGCTTCGCAAGCCCATCGGCGAAGGCTTTCGCATTGCCATGGTCCAGGCCGTCCGAGAGCCACATGATCTGCGGTGTGCCGTTGAACTTCATGCCCTGCAACTGCACGAGCGTCTTGGCGCGATCCGGAAGCCAGGGCCGCGGCACCATGTCTTCAACCGCCTTCAGCGCCTTGGCGGGGTCAAGGAATTGGGTGATGACCGGCGCCGTCTCGGCGGTGGCCACAATCAGGACCGGGCGGTTGTCGCGCGTCGCCCCCGTGAGGCCCCGCTGCATGGCGGCCTGCCGCGCCTGCCATTGGGCCGCCGAAGGCCAGCCATTGTCGACGACGAGCACCAGCGGGCCGTTGCCGCGCGCGACCGGGGTCGGGTCGTAGAGCGGCTCCGAGAGTGCGAAAATCGCGATGGCCGCGGCGAGCAGCCGGAGCAGCAGAAGCCATAGCGGCGTACGCGCTGGGGTCTCTTCGGAGGATCTCAAGCCGAAGAGAAGGCGCAAGGGTGGAAACACGATGCGCTTGGGGGCCGGCGGCGTGACCCGCAACAACCAGTAGATGACCGGCAGAGCCGCAAGCGCCCAAAGCACATAGGGCGCTCCAAATGTCAGACCGGTGATAAGACCAGCAAACATCGCTCAGAATCCCCGTTGTGCCCGCGCACCGCCGATGGCGCCGTAAAGCGCGATCAGCGCGGTTGCGGGCGAATGATCCGTGCGGTGGCGCAGAAAGCTCCATCCCAGCCGGCGGGCGAATTGCCCCACCGCTTCGGAGTGGGCGTCATAGCGCCTGCGGTAGTTCGCCTTGACCGTTTCCGCGCGCCCCAGAATGGTGGTGTCGCGAACCGAGCGGGCCTCGAAACGGGCGCGTCCGGTAAAGGGAAAATCCTCTTCGGCGGGATCGATGATCTGCACCAGATAGCCGTGGGCGCCGCTATAGGCCAGGCCCTTAAGCGCAGATTCGATGGCGTCGAGCGGTTGAAGGAAATCGGAAATCCAGACCATCTCGCATTGGCGTTTGATATGCAGCTCGGGCGGCAGGTCGGATTCTTCGGGCGCCGGATCGGCGAGCCGATGGGCCATGCGGCGAAGCGCGATCCGCCCCGATGACGGTGGTGCGCCCGTCCCCAAGAGCCCGATGCGCTCGCCTCCGCGCGTCAGCAGCGACGCCAGCGCCAGCGAAAGCACGGTCGCCCGCTCCCATTTTTCCGGCACCGCCTTGAGCGAGGCGTAACGCATGCTGGCCGACGCATCGCGCCAGAACCACACGGTTTCCGCCGCCTCCCATTCGCGCTCGCGGACGAACAGATGTTGCGACTTGGCCGATTGTCGCCAATCGATGGAAGTCGACGGGTCTTCGACGCGATAGCGGCGGAACTGCCAGAAGGTTTCGCCCATGCCGGCCTTGCGGCGCCCATGCACCCCGAGCCAGACGCCTGATGTCAGGCGCTCAGCTTCCACCAGGAGTGGAGGGAGCGCCGAGCCGAGACGCTCAGCTTCCTCGCGCGGACGGTCCCAGCGTTCAGGCTGGCGCGAATCGAAAGGCTGATATGCCGTGCTCGCCATGCGTTGCGCGCTCTTGCCTCCCACTCAAGGGAGGGGGGACATCAAAGATAGGCTTGGCAAAGGCCGTCGATCACCTGTGCAATCGTCGCGCCCTCGGCCCGTGCCGAGAAATTCAGCGCCATGCGGTGGCGCAGGATCGGATGCGCGAGCGCGATGACATCGTCGATCGAAGGCGCAAAGCGCCCTTCCAGTAGCGCCCGCGCCCGGATCGCGAGCATAAAGGCCTGGCTCGCGCGCGGAGAGGGGCCCCAGGCGACGAAATTGCGCACATTCTCGCTGGCGCCGTCGTCCGGACGCCCCGAACGCACCAGGCCCAGGATCGCCTGCACCACTTTTTCGCCCACCGGAAGACGCCGAACCAGGGCCTGTGCCCGCATCAGGGTCTCGGGATCGATGATGCGCTGCGGCGGTTTCTCGTCGCCGACCGTGGTCGCCATCAGCATCTTCTGTTCGGCTTCACGGTCGGGATAGCCGACATCGACCTGCAGCAGGAAGCGGTCCAGCTGGGCTTCGGGAAGCGGGTAAGTGCCTTCCTGCTCCAACGGATTTTGGGTGGCGAGCACATGGAAGGGGCGAGGCAGATCGTAACGCTGGCCCGCGATCGTCACATAGCGTTCCTGCATGGCTTGCAGCAGGGCCGATTGGGTACGGGGCGAGGCGCGGTTGATTTCATCGGCCATCAATAGTTGGCAAAAGACGGGGCCCTTAATGAAGCGAAAGGCGCGTCGGCCATCATCGGCTTCTTCCAGCACCTCGGACCCGACAATGTCGCCCGGCATCAGGTCCGGCGTGAACTGGATGCGCTTGGTGTCGAGGCCCAGCACGGTGCCCAAAGTGTCGACAAGTCTTGTCTTGGCAAGGCCGGGCACGCCGATCAGCAAACCATTGCCGCCCGCCAGAAGCGTGATCAGGACCTGGTCGACGACGGTCTTTTGACCGAACACGAAACTGGAAATCGCTTCGCGGGCGGCGACGAAACGCGCGCCCAGCTCATCGGCCAAGCTTTCCGCGTTCGCTCCGTCGAAGCCAGGGGCAAAACCCTTGAATTGCGCCGTCTCGACGCTGCTGACTGTGCTCATGTTCATTGGTTCCGCTAAATTATCTGTTCCGGGTTTCGGGCCATCCTGGCACAAATATCACCGCCGCAGAGAGCGGTTTCGCGTACCCGAGCCAGGAGCCTGGGCTACGCTCACCGCCATGTTGCACCGTTGAGCGGCGCATGCAACAGCCTAGGAGCGGAGGGCCCGCCAACTAAGGCGGGGTCCCGGAAAAGCCGCGACAAAATGCCGTGATCGGCGATCTTGAGGAGTGCTCCGCCGCATGGTTAGCGGGCGCATGGACGAGTTGGCGGCAGGGCCCATACGGGTGGCGTCGTTGTCGCGCGAGCGGATCCGCGCGGCGCTTCGCCCGACGCCGCCGGAATTGAGCGCGTCGGAACCCTCGCTTCGGCCGGCGGCGGTTCTGATGCCGATTGTGGAACGCACCGAGCCCAGCGTGCTGTTTACGCGCCGTACGGAACATCTGCCCTCGCATGCGGGGCAGATCTGCTTTCCGGGCGGGCGTTATGATGCCGACGACAAGACGCTGATCCGGACCGCGCTGCGCGAGATGGAAGAAGAGATCGGCCTTCCACCGGAGTCGGTGGAGGTTGCGGGGTTCCTCGATTCCTACGAGACGCTCAACACCGGGTTCGCAATATTGCCGGTCGTCGGATTCCTGGGCGCGGATTTCATGCTGTCGATCAATCCACAGGAAGTGGCGGAAGTGTTCGAGGCGCCGCTCGCCTATATTCTCGATCCGATGAATCATGCCCGTCGATCTGTCGAACGCGAGGGCGTCATGCGCGAGTTCTATGCGATCGATTACGGTGCGCATACGATATGGGGCGCGACGGCGGCAATGATCGTGAATCTCTCGGAGAGGCTCGGTTTTCGATGATCAGGCGGGTTCTCTATGAGACTCTGCTGTTCCTGCTGCCCTTCGCGCTCTATGCCGCGTATCTGCGTCTGGCCAAACGCGACGAGAGCGTGGGAGAGCGAAAGCATCCCTGGACGTTCCTCTTCGCTTCGGGATTGGTCTTGGTCGCGGCAAGCTTCCTGATCTGGGGCATCACCGAAGGTTCCGGCCAGCAGGGGGTGTATGTGCCACCACATGTCGAAGACGGACGCGTGGTGCCGGGCCATGTCGAGACGGGCGCGCCGAAGTGAATGCAAAGCTCGATCCCTCTCACCATAGCTGGATGATCGAACCGCGGGCGCGCGCGGTGATCGACGTGTTGACGAAAAATGGCGGCGCGGCCCGCTTCGTCGGCGGCGCGGTGAGGAACGCCCTTCTCGGCGAAGCTGTCGGTGATATCGACATTGCAACAACCCTTGTGCCGGACGAGGTGATGCGGCGCTTGCAGGCGGCGCGCCTGGGCGCGGTGCCGACCGGCATCGCGCACGGCACCATTACGGCGGTGTCGGGGGGCAAGCCGTTCGAGATCACCACGCTGAGACGGGATGTGGAAACCTTTGGCCGGCGCGCGGTGGTGGCCTACACGACGAATTGGGCCGAAGACGCAGCGCGGCGCGACTTCACCATCAACGCGCTTTATGCCGACCAAGACGGCGTCGTGTTCGACTATTTTGACGGTCTTGCGGATTTGGCGGCGCGGCGTGTGCGCTTCGTCGGCGATGCGACAACCCGTATCCGCGAAGACTACTTACGCATCCTCAGGCTGTTTCGTTTTCACGCTTGGTACGGGCGGGACGAGCTGGACGAAGAAGCGCTCGCCGCGGCCACGGCGGAGAAGGGCGGGCTGAAACTCCTTTCGGGCGAACGCGTGCAAAAGGAATTGTTGCGCTTGCTCGAAGCGCCAGATCCGTCGCCAGCATTGGTGCTGATGGAGAAGGCGAAGATCCTCGCCCAAATCCTGCCGGCGGGTTTTCGGCTCCCCCGGCTGAAACGCCTTGTCGTGGTCGAGCGCGGAAACTCTCTCGCCCCTGATGCGGTGTTACGGCTCGCGGCGCTGCTTCCCGACAGTGTCCCGCCGGCCTTACGAATCGTAGAGGCGCTGAAACTTTCCAATGCCGCGCGCGACCGGCTCGTCCAGGCGGGAGAAAAGGACGAGCGTATCGTCGCGGCGCTCGCGCCTAGGGAGGCAAGGCAATTGATCTATCGTCTCGGGGCTGCGTGTTTCATGGACCAGTTGCTGTTGCGATGGGCCGCTTCCGGCGGACGCGCGAATGATGCGGCTTGGCGTGGGCTTCTGGCTCTGGCGATGAGTTGGAAGGCGCCGGTCTTTGCGCTCAATGGCGATGATGTCATGGCCGAAGGGGTCGATCCGGGCCAGAAAATCGGCGTTCTCTTGCGCGATATCGAACGCTGGTGGGTCGAGCAGGATTTTGCCCCCGATCGTCCCGCGTTGCTCCAACGTCTCAAGGAAGCGGCACGCCCGCCTCGCACATGAGTGCAAGATTGGAGCTTCTTGATTCCTTGAGCATTCCCGGAGACCCGGCGAGGCCGAACGAGGACAGCTTTTCGCATAGCGCGAATGCCGCGGCGGTGTTCGACGGGACGACGGGCTTGGGCGAGTTGCTGATGCCCGGCCGGAGCGATGCGCAATGGATTGCGCAATTCGGCGCGCGCCGCTTCCGCGCCCATGCCGAAGGCGGCGATGGAGGCATACGCGATTGGCTGCGCGCAGCCGCCGGCGATGCGCAAAAGAGCTATCACGCGTTGCGCAAGCGCGAGCCGGCCGAGAATTACGAGATCGCCTATGCGTCCGCGGTGTTGGCGACCCCCGATGCCGGCAGCTTGCGCGTTCTGTGGTTCGGCGATTGCGCCGCCTTACTGCGAAACGGAAACGGCGAATTCGCCATCGTCGGCGACACCATGGACAAACGCGAAAGCGAGCGGGCGCGCGTCGTGCGGCTTGCGAAACCCGGTGGCCGAGGTCCGGCGGCGGCCGGCGTGCGCGAGGAATTCCTTCCGGCGCTGCGCGCTTCGCGCAACACCGTGAATTCGCCGGGCGGCGATTGGCTGTTCGCACCCGATATTGCTTGTGCCGACCATGCAAAAGAGCTGCGCGTCACAGCGCCGGCGGATTCGCCCATTCTCCTCGCCAGCGACGGCTTCCTCGCTTTGGCGACCGACTATGGGCGCTATTCGCTGGAGGCTCTGTTCGACGCCGCCGTGAAGCGGGGCCTCGCTGTTCTTGGCGAGGAATTGCGTGCGGTCGAAGCCACCGATCCCGAAGGTTTGCGATATCCCCGCTTTAAACGGAGCGATGATGCGACTGCGCTTCTCCTCGCGCTTCGAACGTGAATTCACTCGATCCCGAACGGGCTGCTTTATCGTGAAAAGTTGAATGCGAGGCTGCAGCCCCTAGATCCGACTATCGCTGCGACCAAGGAATTGTCCTTCAACGATGAATCGTAAGACATACCTATTCCGATTACGTGTGCGCCGTATGTACGGTTTGCCCTGGCGACGAAACTGTCACTACCGTCTGCGTCGTGCAAAGTATCGAATTCATATTTTGATTTCGCCCCAGCGATGGCGCGCCACACGGTTGTTTCAGTGGCCCGGCGTAAGTCTCTACCGCCGGTAGACTGTACCGGCGTAAACGGTCCGTAATCGAGTTCGAACGCTTCAACCAGCATCCGAAACTGTTGTTCGCAGTCATCAAGCGACGATCCATCGCCGTCGGTGCGCGCAGCAATATCATTCAGAGTCAGCTTGGGATCGAAAGAAGCTGTGACGCCAAATGCATGCCCATAGAGGGTGACCTTTGATGAGGCGCTCATAAAGCCCCAACTGATTCTTCCGTTCTCCTTTTCACTGGGTGTTAGCGGGACGGTCCCGAGCTTCAGTGGGTTCCAAGCGATGCCGGGAACGGCCTTCACTTGCTCTGGGGTCATATCGAATTTGTATTGATTCCAACCGGCCAGGCTGCTGGGGGCACTCACGGCCTGACCGACGGGACAGAGCGCGCACAGCGCGCAGGTCCAGACCCACGTCAGATGCAACAACTTCAGTTCGCGCATCGTCCGAGTATTCCGTCCTATTGCGCAACGGTGGGCGCCGATTCGGTGATGTAAACCTTTCGCTCCCTATAGGCGATGTAGACGTGCATCTTGCCGAGCGTCGACATTCCCAGAGTCATGTCGGGAAGCCCTGAGGTTACCGTGTCTCCGCGGGTGAGGCTGCCGGTTTTCGGCCGGTTCTTGTTCGGCATGCGCGCCCGGACTTCGTCGGGCACAAGATTGATCTCGGGATTGTTGATCGTCACGCCTTCGAACGAGAGAGACTGAAACTGCCGCCGGTAGATCTTCGCGGATGCAATCTTGCCAACCTGTCCGATTTCCTTCACGTCAGGCGCATTGACGTCGACTTTCAAGCGATCCTCTGCGACAGCGAGATTCATCGTTGTGGGCACCTGGCCGGTATTCAGGACCGCCTCCATTCGTTTTCCGTCAATGTTCACGAAGATGACCGCCTTGCCGTCCTCAGCCAACCGCATCGGAACGATAGCGACGACAGGCGCCGTCCAGTAGACGACCTTCCCCTCGCAATGATCGGGCGAGATGAGTTGCAGTTTGCGCCCGCCGAAATCCATGTCGACATCGTAATTCTGCAGGATGTCCGGCCCGAGCACGCCCACGAGGCTGGCATCGTTGGGGTTCATTGGACCGGGCGCGGGCCGGACCATGAATTTGATTGCATCCGTTTTGCCACCGCTGATCCCAAGCGAGGGAAGGATGACATATCGGTCCGAACTATCCCCGGCATTGTCGAACAGTTTGACTCTCGCCTGAAGGGTGTTGAGTTTCATTTCCTTGATCGCGGGCTGGCTAAGCGAGCTGAATACGCTGGCCGTATTCACGACCAGTTTTTTCGCGGCGTCGCCGATTGTCACCGGGATGGTCGGCACGCCCCGCTCCGGGCGCATGTCGACTGCAATCAAAACATTCAGGGGTTTGCAGTTTTGCGCCATTGCCGGAAGCGCAGCGATCGACGACAAGCAGGCAACGAACGAGAAGGTGGATATCGACCGACGCATATGCTTGCTCCCGCCCGGCGAAATTCCTCGCACAAGTAAAGCGAGAGCCGGAGTATTTTGCAATTCTAGGGCGAATGAAAAAGCAGTAATGTTTTCCTGACAAGGAGACACGCATGAGCAAGAACGGATTGGGCCGGCGGACATTCCTGAAAGGCGCGAGTATCGCCGCGCTCGCTGCGGCACGCGTGCTGCAAACCGATGATGCGCGCGCGCAATTCGCGGTGCCCAATTCCGCCGGCACTGAAGCGGCAAAGCTCAAAGCGCCGGCCGGCGCATGCGACTGCCATCACCACATCTACGATGCGGGCAATTTCCCTCCCGTGGAGCCGGGTGCGCGCTTTCAGCAGAACGCGCGCGTCGCCGAATACCGGATGCTGCAGCGGCGCATCGGCACGACGCGCGACATCGTGGTCACGCCCGCGCCTTATGTCACCGACAACCGCGTGACGCTGGACGCGATCAAACAGTTAGGGCCGAATGCGCGCGGGGTTGCCGTCGTCCGTCCGGCGATCACCGATGCCGAACTGAAAATCCTGGACGCGGGAGGCGTTCGCGGCATCCGCTTTTCGCTGGCCGATCCGACTATCGCGACAACCAGTGTGGACATGATCGAATCTCTGTCCAAGCGCATCAATCCGCTGGGCTGGCATGTGCAGATCAATATGGGCGCCGATCAGATCTCCGCTCTCGACGCTTTGTGGAACCGGATTCCTTCGGGAATCGTGTTCGATCACGTGGGGCACATCCCGCAGCCTCAAGGCATCGCTCATCCGGCGTTTGGCGTCATCCAGCGGCTGGTCGATAAGGGGCGCACCTGGGTGAAGCTGTCGGTGACCTATGACAACACCAAGGACGGCCCGCCGGGCTATGCCGACATCACGCGCGTGGCGCAGGCCTATATCAAACACGCGCCCGAACGCATGGTGTGGGGAAGCAACTGGCCGCACCCGAACGAGACCAAGAAGCCCGACGATGCGATATTGTTCGATCTGATGGGTGCATGGGCGCCCGAGGAGATGGTGCGTCATCGGATTCTGGTCGAGAATCCGCAAAATCTTTATGGCTTCGCCAAGGCGGTGTGACATGAGCGACAAGGACATCGATAGACGGACTCTGGTGAACGGGCTGATCGTCGTGGGGACGGCGGCGGCGATTCCGCGAGAGGCCCAAGCCCAAACCCAGGTGCCCAATTCCTCCGGCACCGAGGCGCCAAAGCTCAAAGCCCCGGCGAACGCCTGCGATTGTCATATGCACATCTATGACGAGGCGCAATTTGCGATGGCTCCGAGCCCAAGGGTGCCGCCGACAAACGCCGCCGTGCCGCAATATCGTTTGCTGCAGAAGCGGAACGGAACCACACGCGTCGTCATCGTGACGCCGCGCAACTACGCCACCGACAACCGCGCCACAGTCGATGCGATCGCGCAACTCGGCAACGCCAGAGGCGTCGCCGTGCTTCATCCGACGGTGACGGATGCGGAATTGAAACGGCTCAATGATGCCGGCGTGCGAGGGATCCGCTTCAGCCTGGGCGATCCCGCCACGGCGGTCGTCACGCCCGATATGGTCGAGCCGCTGTCCAAGCGCGTCACCGATCTAGGCTGGCACGTGCAGCTCAATATGGGAGGCGAACAGATCGTCCAAATGGAGGATTTGCTGCGCCGTCTGCCCTCGCAGCTCGTGTTCGATCATCTGGGAATCCCGCCGCTGCCGGCCGGCATCCAACACCCCTCGCACGGAATCATTCGCGGGCTCATCGATCGGGGACGAACCTGGGTCAAGCTCTCCGGCGCCTATCTGAACAGCAAAAGCGGGCCGCCTTATCCCGAGGCGACGACCATCGCGCAGGACTTCGCCAAGGCCGCACCCCAAAGGATGGTGTGGGGCAGCGATTGGCCACATCCCACCGAGGCCCCCGACAAGAAACCAAATGACGCGTTTCTCTTCGATCTGCTGGCGCAATGGGTGCCGGACGAGGCCGCGCGAAACCGCATCCTGGTCCAGAATCCGGAAACGCTCTACGGCTTCCCTAAATCGGGGTGATCATCATCTCACCATGGTCGGCCTCCGAGCCGACCATCCCGTCAGCCCGCGTCCGCGGGCTGGATAACACACAGACTTGTGGGCGGAGTCATTCACCGCGCGCCTCATGCTGAGGCAGCACAGCTGCCGTCCTTCGAGACGGCGCTTCGCGCCTCCTCAGGATGAGGCAGCTGTGAGTGAAGCCGTCAGGTTCCGAAGATCTCCTTGAAGAAACGCTGGATCGCCACCTTGTATTCGCGGTCGGCGCGTTCTTCGGAGGCGTTGGTCGGGTTGGTGAAGCCATGCTGGGCGCCGCTATACACTTCCAGCTCCCAATTCACCTTCGCCGCGCGCAAGTCGGCGACGAGCTTGTTCACTTCGGTCAGAGGAGCAACTTCGTCCTCTGCGCCGTGCAGGATCAGCACACGTCCTTTGATGTTCTTGGCCGCTTCCGGCGCGAAGTCGCGGAAGGACCCATGCACAGCCACGACCCCTAAGGCCGGAATGCCGGTTTCGCCGAGTTCGACCGCGACGGTGCCGCCGAAGCAATAGCCGATAACGGCGATCTTGGAGGCATCGACATTGGCATTCTTCGCCAGCACATCGAATCCGCTTCGCGAACGGGCCCGCATCAGCGGACGATTTTTGTTGTAGACATCGGTAAGCGCCGTCATCTCGGGGACGGTTTTGGGCGGCGTGTTCACGCCGAATATGTCTTCGGCAAAGACCACATAGCCGAGGCCCGCGATCATCTCGGCATCTTTGAGCGTCTCGCCCTGGAGCCCGCCGCGGTAATGCACGAGCAGCACGCCGGGACGTTTGCCGGTCTTGCTGTCGTCATAAGCAAGATAGCCTTTGAGCGCCGTGTTGCCGTCCTTGTATTCCACATATTGGGTCTTGATGGCGGCATCTGCGATGCCTGCCTGAAGCATCATCGCAAGAGCGGCGGCAATGATGGCGGAGATCGGACGCAAACCCTTCATGGCTCCCTCCCTGGGTTGAGCTTGGGCACAAGCTTCCCTCAACCGCCGGATGAAGTCCACATATGGAGAGGGTAGACCTAATGGAACAGACGCATCAGTTCCGGCAGATCGCCGCTGCCTTCCCAAATCATCTCGATTCCAACATAGACGATCAGAGCGACACCGACATAAGCCAATGCAGGATAACGCTGAAGGAGCCTTGCGATATAGGTCGCCGCCACGCCCATCAGCGCAACCGAGACGACAAGGCCGATCACCAGGACCATGACGTTCTTGTTGGCTGCCCCGGCGATGGCCAGCACATTGTCGACCGACATCGAGATATCGGCGACGGCAATCTGCCAGATCGCCCGGCTGAAGGGCACCGCAGAGGCGCTCCCGCCACCCACAGCGCCGCCTCGGCCATGCGCCGCCATGGCTGCGAGGCCGGCTTTTTCCTCATTCTGTTCGCGGATGTCGCGATAGAGCCGCCATGCCACCCATAGAAGGATGATCCCACCGGCAAGCAGCAATCCAAGAATTCTCAGGAGATCAACCGCGACCACCGCCAGCAGGATGCGCAGCACGACCGCCGCGCCCATGCCCCAGAGAATGACGCGGCGCCGGTCCGTCGGCTGCACCCGCGCCGCTACCATCCCGATGACCACCGCGTTGTCCCCCGACAGCACGACATTGATCATCAATACTTGGGCGAGCGCGATGAGCGCGGATACAGAAAACAGCTCCAAGACGTTTCCCCCGTGATATTAGACGCGTGCTCTCAAGGCCAGCGCACTTCCGGCGGCAGCGACATGAGGATCGCCTCCACATTGCCGCCGGTCATCAAACCGAATTTCGTGCCGCGATCATAAACCAGGTTGAACTCGGCATAGCGTCCGCGCCGCACCAGCTGTTCGTCCTTTTCCGAAGGCGTCCAAGGCTCGCTCATGGCGGCGCGCACGATTGCTGGATAGGCCGCAAGAAAGGCAAGACCGACATCGCGCGTGAACGCGAAATCCTTGTCCCAGTCCTGCTCCAGATAATCATAAAAGATGCCCCCGACGCCGCGAGTCTCGCCGCGATGCTTGATGAAGAAATATTCGTCGCACCATTTCGAGAAGCGGTCGTAATAGTCTGCTCCATTCGCGTCGCAAGCGCGCTTGAATTCTGCGTGAAAGGCGGCACTGTTGGGATGATCCCGCCGGCGCTGCTCCACGAGCATCGGGGTCAGATCGCCCCCGCCCCCGAACCAGGATTTCTGCGTCACGATATGGCGCGTGTTGAAATGGGCCGTCGGTACGCGCGGATTGTGCATATGGGCCACCAGCGAAATTCCGCTCGCCCAATATGTCGGATCGGTTTGCGCGCCCCGAATCTCCTTGGCGAATTGCGGCTCGAATATTCCGTATACGGTGGAAATATTGACGCCGACCTTCTCGAAGACGCGCCCTTTCATCAACGCCATGGTGCCCCCGCCCCCATCGGCGCCTCCGGGCACGGGACGCTTCCAATCCTTGCGCACAAAGCGCCCCGGTGGACGCTCGGGCGTGCCGCTGAACTCGTCCTCGATGGCCTCGAAGACGGCGCAGAGCCGGTCGCGCAGGGACGAAAACCAGGCCGCCGCGGCCGCTTTTCTCTCCTCGCCGGCGGTGGTTTGGACGGCAGGTGCGCTCATGCGCTTTCTCCTTCGGCCACAAATCCTCCCGTCTGCCGCAATGCTTCGCCCAGCGCCATCGCGGCGGCTTGGGCCACGTTGAGCGAGCGCAGGCCGGCGCGCAAGGGAATGCGGATGCGGGCATCGGCTGCCTCGTGCACGCGGTCCGTCACGCCCGCGCTTTCGCGCCCCAATAGGAGTGTGTCATCCGGCCTAAATCCGAACGCCGTGTAAGAGCGCGAGGCTTTGGTCGTCAGCAGAACAAGCCGCCCCGACCGCGCGGCGCAAAACGCGTCCCAGGATTCATGACGCTGGACGTCCGCGCGCTCGACATAGTCGAGACCGGCGCGCCGAAAACCTGCTTGGCTGAACAGGAAGCCGCAAGGCTCGATGATGTCGACGGCGACACCCAGACACGCTCCCAGGCGGATGATCGCCGCCGCGTTCTGCGGGATATCGGGTTCAAAAAGGGCGATTCGCATGGTTAACGGCCTCGAGGCCCAAGCTTGGACATGACCATATTGCAACCCCCAGTCGCACGCTGCATGATCGCACAGCTCAGTCTTCCGGCGCGGGTGGAGGTATCATGAAATCTCGCATCGTTCGTCTGGCAATTCTTGTGGCGGGCTCCTGGCTATGGGCAGCAGACGCGGATTCGGCGCCGGAGGCGGCGCATATCAATGCGTCCAAACGCATCGTGATGATCGAACCCGATGTCCAATTGATGGAGCTGGACGCGGGCGGGATACTCGAACCGCGCGCGGATTGGACCAAAGCGGCGCAAACGTTCATCGACAAGGATCTCCGGGCGCATTTCGCGAAGAGTGGCGACGAGCTGGTCAATGCCGACAGACCTACACCTCGCGATATCAGCTCGTGAAGCTCCATGCTGTGGTGGCAAGCGCAATCCTCACTCATATCTACGATCCGGGCGCAAGACTTCGCAACAAAGCGAGCCCGCTCGATTGGACGCTCGGTCGGGGCACCAATGAAATGCGCGACCGTTATGGCGCCGACTATGGGCTTTTCATCTTTGTCCGCGACAGCTACGCAACGGCGAATCGCCAATGGGTCGAGGTCCTCGGCAACCTTGCCGGTGCCCGTCTCAAGATAGCAAAGCAAGAGGGATTCGCCTCCCTTGTCGATCTCAGGACCGGCAACATTGTCTGGTTTAACCGTCTCTTCAGCGCATTCGGTGATCTGCGCACGGAAGAGACGGCCCAAAAAACCGTCGACTCGTTGATCAAGGGCATGCCGCTATGAAATTTGGCCGGTCTGCCGGTATCGTTTTCGCTGCGGTGCTGCTGTGCGGCGGTACCGGATCCGTCAATGCGGCCGTTTCCGAGCTTGTTCCTCCAGGTTATCGGCCTGCTCCGGATACGGAAGAAGGCGGGCTGTGGGCCGATATGGACCGGCAAGAAGCCGAGGTGAAGGTCTCACCCACCTTGGTCGCGGACGAAGCGCTGAACACCTATGTCAGGAAGATGGTCTGCGAGCTTGCCGGGGACTACTGTGCGTCGCTGCGCGTCTACATCGTCGATGATTCCCGCAACAATGCGATGACGGCGCCGAACGGAATGGTCATCGTTTGGACAGGCTTGCTGCTGAGGTGTCAAAACGAGGCAGAGCTTGCCTTTGTCCTTGGCCATGAGATCACGCATTACCTGAAACGGCACTCGCTCCTGAATTTTCAAAAAGAGGTTCGCACCACTGGCAGCTTCGCCGGTCTCACGGCCGCCGGGGGAATTGGCCAGTTGTTTGGGGTCATGGCCGCCGGGACGATCGCCTCCTATTCGCGCGACCAAGAGCGCGAAGCCGACGCCGGCGGGTTCGATTTGGTCGTCGGCAAAGGCTATGACCCCGGGCAGGGCGCGTTCTTCATGGCCAATACCGCCGAAGAAGAGGAGGCCAATGCCAATCAGGTTAAATCTTCAGCCTATCTTTCCTCGCATCCCGATATGAAAGAAAGGTTCGCCGTCTTGACCAAGCGCGCCGATGACATCCAAGCGCGGGCACACGCAGATATCATCGGCGCGGAAGCGTACCGCGCCGCAATTGGTCCGCACCGCGCGGCGTGGCTGGAAGAATTCAACCGAGGCGATTACGCGCAAAGCGTCGCGATCATCAAGCAATTGCTCAAGGGCGAGCCCCAGTCCGGCGAACTGCAATATTATCTCGGCGAAGCCTATCGCCGCCGCAACGCCAATGGCGATCTCAAGAATGCCGTGGCGGCGTATCAAGCGGCGATTGCCGCGACGGACGCGCCGAATGCGGCCCACAGGGGCCTCGGCCTCGTCTCGCTCAAAGCCAATCAAAAGACTGTCGCGCGCGAAGAGTTCCAAAAATATCTCTCGCTCGTACCGATGGCCAGCGATCGCGCCACCGTCGAATATTATTTGGCAACGATGGGAGGATCACCTTGAAGATCCGCATCCTGCTCATGGCCATTTGCGGCGTGCTCGCGGGTTGTCGGTCCTTTCAAGCGGAGGGACGGAACCAAGCTGAGTATGTGGGCGACGGCATTCGCGTTGATCCCCAAATCGCATGGACAAATGTGGCTGACCCGGCCGACACACTCAGTGTCTGGACAATCGATAGCTTGGGTCTCGACGAGCTTCTCCTTTTTACTGGCGTAGCGCCCGGCGCTCCGCTGCTTCGGAATCCGGGTGTCGCGCGGAAGGATATGGTCCTCTACAACACGACAATGCTGCCCGACGACGTGATGGACATGATTGCCGGCACGCTCGGTAAGGCCGGCGATCAGCAATTGCGCACCTCGGCGCTGCGGCCGGTTCCGTTCGGCACCGTGACCGGCTTCCGCTTCGACCTTGCCTTCACGACGGAAGATGGGCTGCTGATGAAGGGTATGGCTTTGTTCGCGCAGCGACGGAAAAAGCTGGATGTGATCCTCTTCCTCGCTCCGTCCGAATATTACTACGACCAATACGCGCCAACCGTAGAGAAGATATTCTCTTCGGTGCAGGTTCCGGACATGCCGGCTGCTAAACCGGCAAGCTGATTTCTGCTGCTCGGCCAAGCCGCAGCCTCGCCGGCGAGTCCTCTTTCCCAAGGGTTGTTAACGTTTATGCGGCATCGTGCCGCAAACCCACAAAATGGGACTCTCACTATGTTAGCTACAACTCCAGACGCGCCGCTGATTCGAAAGACGGAGCGCTGTGCACGCGCATATATTGGTCCTTTCCGATCCGAGGCACGCCAAAGTTCCGCGTCCGCGCCCGAAAGGCCAGCATTCAGAGGGTAGTAAATTGGCTCATTCGCAATCGGCCGAACCGACGCGACGCGATTTTCTCTATGTTGCCACCGCCGCGGTCGGCAGTCTCGGCGCGGCGGCGACGCTTATCCCCTTGATTGACCAGATGAACCCGTCGGCCGATGTGTTGGCGCTGGCTTCCATCGAGATCGATCTGGCGCCCATTCAACCGGGCCAGTCCGTGGTCTTCACCTGGCGCAGCCACCCGCTCTTCGTCCGCCGCCGCACGCCCGAGGAAATCGTGGAGGCCAAGGCAGTGAAAGTAGAGGATCTGCTTGATCCTGTGGCGCGCAATGCCTCTCTGCCGGATAACGCCCCCGCAACGGATGAAAATCGCACCAAACCGCGCGAGGGTGCGGCAAAAGCGCAATGGCTCGTGACGGTCGGCGTCTGCACCCATCTTGGCTGTACGCCCGAAGCAAGCACGGCGAGAAGCCGCCAAGGCGATTATGGAGGCTGGCTCTGCCATTGCCACGGTTCGCAATACGACGTGGCGGGACGCGTGCGGGTCGGCCCCGCGCCGCGCAATCTCGACGTGCCGACCTTCATTTATCTGTCCGATACCCGCATCAGAGTGGGCTGAGGTACCAGCATGCATGGGCCGACCTATGTTCCGAAATACGGCTTCACACGGTGGCTGGATTCGCGTCTTCCGCTCCTGCGCTTCACGCAGGAACATTTGGCCTCCTATCCGACGCCGCGCAATCTGAACATCTGGTACACGTTTGGCGGCATTCTCAGCTTCTGCCTCACCGTTCAGATCGTCACCGGCATCGTGCTCGCGATGCATTACACCCCCGATTCGCGCCTTGCGTTCGATTCGGTCGAACACATCATGCGCGACGTGAACGGGGGCTGGCTGCTGCGCTATCTGCATTCCAACGGCGCCTCGATGTTCTTCCTCGCCGTCTACATCCATATGTTCCGCGGGCTCTATTACGGTTCACACAAAGCGCCGCGCGAGATGATCTGGATCCTGGGCGTCGTGCTCTATGTGCTGATGATGGCCACCGCGTTCCTCGGCTACACGCTGCCTTGGGGCCAGATGTCGTTCTGGGGGGCCACCGTCATCACCAATTTCTTCAGCGCATTCGATTCCCTGATCCCGGGCCTGGGCACCGCCGTCGTGACTTGGCTGTGGGGTGGTTTCGGCGTTGACAACGCAACGCTGCATCGCTTCTTCAGCCTGCATTACCTGCTGCCCTTCGTGATTGCCGGCGTGGTGGTGTTGCACATCTGGGCGCTGCACGTGCCGGGCAACAACAATCCGCTCGGCATCGACGTGAAGGGCCCGCAGGACACGGTGCCCTTCCATCCCTATTACACGGTGAAGGACCTGTTCTATCTCTCCTGCTTCGTGATCCTCTATGCCTACCTTGTGTTCTTCAATCCGAACCTGTTGGGCCACCCGATCAACTACGCCCCGGCCAATCCCATCCAGACGCCGGAAGACATCGTGCCCGAATGGTATTTCCTGCCGTTCTACGCAATCTTAAGGTCTATCCCGGACAAGCTGATCGGCGTGCTGGCGCTCTTCGCTTCGTTGATCACGCTGCTTTTCGTCTCCTGGCTCGATACTTCGCGCGTGCGTTCGGCGCGGTTTCGACCCGTCTACAAGCAGTTTTTTTGGATTCTCGTGGCGGACGTGATTATCCTGGGCTATGTCGGCTCGCAGCCGGTGGACGCGTCTTTGTTCAACACGCCGATACCGCTGGTTTGGTTAGGGCGCATCGGCACGCTGTATTACTTCTTGCATTTCTGGGTGATCACGCCGCTGGTGGGCGTGATCGAGACGCCAAAACCCTTACCCGACAGCATCGCCAAACCGGTGCTCGCCGCCACCCCGGCCGAGTAGGAGCGAGGCATGCGGAAACTTCCGATGAAGCAGGCATTCCTGGCAGCCGCCGCGCTGGGTTTTCTTGCCCTTCCCGTCGTCGCGCAAACCGATGCCGCCAAAGCACCGGCGCCAGCTCCCTCGGCTGCCGCGCCGGCTGCATCCTCCGACGCATTGCCGCCCAAGCATGTTGCCTGGTCGTTCAACGGACCCTTTGGGACCTATGACCGCGCGGCACTGCAACGCGGCTTTCAGGTCTACAAAGAGGTCTGCTCGGCCTGCCATTCCTTGTCGCTCGTCGCGATCCGCAATCTCGCCGACCGCGGCGGACCGGAATTTAGCGAGGCTCAAGTCGCCGCCATCGCCGCCGGCTACAAGGTTCCCGCCGATCCCGACCAGCAAGGCAAGACGGTGGGCGCGAACGGGCAGCCGCTGACCCGGCTGGGCGCACCGGCGGATTATTTCCCGCCGCCTTTCCCCAATGAGAAAGCCGCGCGCGCCGCCATGAACGGAGCCTTGCCGCCAGACCTTTCGCTTATCGTCAAGGCACGGGAAGGCCACGAGGATTACATCTATTCGATCCTCACGAGTTTCGGTCCGCCGCCGCCAAACTCGAAGATGGCGCCGGGGATGAATTACAATCCGATGTTTCCCGGCCGGCAAATCGCCATGCCGCCGCCTTTGTCGAACGGCTCGGTCACTTACGCCGACGGCACGCCGAACACGGTCGATCAGGAAGCGCGCGACGTGGTTACTTTCCTCTCCTGGGCGTCCGAGCCCAAGATGGAAGAGCGCAAGCGCACCGGCTTCAACGTCATGATCTTCCTTATCGGCTTCACCACGCTGCTCTATTTCTCCTATCGCCGCGTTTGGCACGGCCATCATTGAATCGCGTTGAAACTGGCGCGAAGAGCCGGAAGAAGGGTATCGTTCGGCACCATTTTCTGACGCGGGCCGGATAGCCGGATCATTCATGACCAAGACTGTACTCGGCATCATCGGCGGCTCCGGCGTCTACGACATTTCGGGGCTCGAGAATGCGCGCTGGCAGCGCGTCGATTCGCCCTGGGGCGAAGTCTCCGACGAGCTTCTCTTCGGCAGGCTCTCGGGCGTCGATATGGTGTTCCTGCCCCGTCACGGCCGCGGCCATGTCTATTCGCCGAGCTCGATCAATTATCGCGCCAATATCGACGCGCTCAAACGCGCCGGCAGCACCGACATCATCTCGGTCTCGGCCTGCGGCTCGTTTCGCGAGGAGCTGCCGCCCGGCTATTTCGTACTGGCCGATCAGTTCATCGACCGCACCCATGCGCGCGAGAAGAGTTTCTTCGGACGAGGGTTCGTCGCTCACGTCTCCATGGCCCGCCCGGTCTGTCCTCGGCTGGTCAAGGCGCTGGCCGAAGCGGCGCAAGAGGAAAACATCGGCTGCCGGACTGGGGGAACCTATCTGGCGATGGAAGGGCCGCAATTCTCGACCCTGGCGGAATCCAATCTCTATCGGTCCTGGGAATGCGACGTTATCGGCATGACCGCGATGCCCGAAGCCAAACTCGCCCGCGAGGCGGAGCTGCCTTATGCGATCGTCGCCATGGTGACCGATTACGATTGCTGGCATCCGCGTCATGACGACGTCACGGTGGAGCAGGTGATCCGCGTGCTCTCCGGGAATGCCGACAAAGCGCGGGCCTTGCTGAAGCGCGTCGTGCCCAAATTGGGGCCGGAACGAACGCCTTCGCCGCTCGGCATCGAGCACGTGCTGGACACCGCTGTGATCACCGCGCCCGACAAACGCGATCCCGAGCTGTTCAAGAAACTCGATGCTGTGGCCGGCCGCGTGCTGAAAACATGAGTTCACGCTCACCCGTATCGTATTTGTCCTTCGCCGCGGCCGGCGAGGAAAGCAACTGAGGCATGTCATGGATTTCGAATCCGTTATCCGTTCGATCCCCGATTATCCCAAGCCCGGGATCATTTTCCGCGATATCACCACGCTTCTGGGCAATCCGCGCGCGTTCCGCCGCGCGGTGGATGGGCTGGTGCAGCCCTATGCCGGGGTGCGCATCGACAAGGTCGCGGGCATCGAAGCGCGCGGCTTTATTCTGGGCGGCGCCGTGGCGCATCAGCTTTCCGTCGGCTTCGTGCCGGTGCGCAAGAAGGGGAAGCTGCCGTGGAAGACCATGGGCGAGGATTATGAGCTGGAATACGGCATCGACCGTGTCGAGATTCACGAAGACGCGGTTCGCAAGGGCGAGAACGTCATCGTGGTGGACGATTTGATCGCTACCGGAGGTACGGCCTTTGCGGCAATCAAGTTGCTCGAACGTGCGGGCAGCAAAGTGGTCGGCTGTTGCTTCGTCATCGACCTTCCCGATCTTGGCGGCGCCGACAGGATTCGGGCCCTGGGCAAGGAAGTAACGACACTCGTTACTTTCGGAGGCCACTGAACATTCTTGTCATGGTCCGGCTTGACCGGACCATCCAGCCGGCGCATGTCCATGCGCCGAAGGAATCTCTCGTCGCCTGGATGGCCCGCTGTTGCGGGCCATGACACTGGAGTGTCGCTGTGCAGCTTTTTTACTCGCCCAATTCGCCCTATGCGCGCAAGGCACGCATCATCATCCATGAACTCGCTCTCACATCGCGCGTGGAGGAGACGATCGTCAGCCTTCCGGCCGACGCCAAGTTCCGTGCCGTCAACCCGCTCGGGAAAATTCCGGCGCTTCTGCTGGACGATGGCTCGGTGATCTATGATTCGCGGGTCATCTGCGAATATCTGGACGATCTGAAGCAGGGCAAGTTCTTCCCGCGCGCGAGCCTGTTGCGCGAGGCACAGGGGCGGTGGCGTGCGCTGACGCTCCAGGCCCTGGGCGATGGGCTTGCCGATGCCGTGGTGCGCCGCAATCAGGAGATGCGGCTGCCCGAAGACAAACGGTCCACGGAAGTCATCCAGCGTCAGACCGCGGCGATCGAGGCCGCTTTCGCGGCCGCCGACCGTGCCGCCCCAAAATTTCCGGCAGAGCCCACCATCGGCGAAATCGCCGTGGCCTGCGCCATCGGCTATCTCGATCTGCGCGTGCCCCATGACGGCTGGCGCGACCGCCACAAGCAGCTTGCGCGCTGGCTGGACATATTTTCGCAGCGCCCTTCCGCGCAAGCCACCAAACCGCCGCCGGCATGAAGATACAGGGCAAGCCTTACCGTACCATCTGGCCGACGACCGACGGCAAGGCGGTGGAGGTGATCGACCAGACCAAGCTGCCGCATTGTTTCGAAACGCGGCGGATTTCCACCATGGCAGAGGCGGCCCATGCCATCCGCACCATGATCGTGCGCGGCGCGCCCTTGATCGGGGCGACCGCGGCCTATGGATTGGCGCTGGCGCTGCGCGAGGATCCCTCCGACGAGGGACTCGACAAGGCCCATGATGAGCTCCTTGCCACGCGTCCGACGGCGGTCAATTTGCGCTGGGCGCTGAAACGCATCTGCGATGCCGCGCGCAACCGTCCGCGCGGCGACCGCGCCGACATGGCCTGGCGTGAAGCCGCCGCGATCTGTGATGAGGATGTGGAGATTTGCCGCAGCATTGGCGAGCACGGCTTGAAGCTTCTGCGGGAAATCGCCAAGGGAAAATCCGGCGAACCGGTGAATGTGCTCACCCATTGCAATGCGGGCTGGCTGGCCTGCGTCGATTGGGGAACGGCGCTGGCGCCGCTCTATATGGCGCATGACCAAGGCATCCCTCTTCATGTCTGGGTCGATGAGACGCGCCCGCGCAATCAGGGCGCTTCGCTGACCGCTTTCGAGCTGGGATCGCATGGCGTGCCCCACGCCGTCATCGCCGACAATGCCGGCGGTCATCTGATGCAGGCGGGCCGGGTGGATATCGCGATCGTCGGAACCGATCGGGTGACGCGGAACGGCGATGTCGCGAACAAGATCGGGACCTATCTGAAGGCGCTTGCGGCGAAAGACAATGAGGTGCCGTTTTATGTGGCGCTGCCCTCGACCACGATCGATTGGACACTCGCAAGCGGCGACCTCATACCCATCGAGGAGCGCACCCCAAGCGAAGTCACGCACATCACCGGACGCCTTGCCGACGGCGCGATCGCCACGGTCGAGGTCACGCCTGCCGGCTCGGCCGCCGCCAATCCCGCATTCGATGTGACGCCCGCCCGGCTCGTCACCGGCTTCATCACCGAGCGCGGTATTTGCGCGGCGAACGAAGCGGGCTTGCGCTCACTCTTCCCGTCGGGGAAATCCTAAAAAAAATCCATGCTTTGATTCCACCCGCCTGTGCTATCTCCCACGTGATGAAGGTCCGCCCCCGCATATCGCGACAGCTCCGAGCCCTTGCTCCGCTTGCTTGCGGTGTGGCGATGACCGCCATGGCTGCGAGCCCGATCTACGCCGCGCCTTTGTCCGACGCTGCGCACAGTGCTTCTCCGCAAACAGTCTTCGTTGATTTATCGGCGCAAACCGCAACGCCCAAAAAATCCGCCGCGCCGGATCAAAGCATCGCCAACCGCGCCACCATGTTCATCGATCTGACCACCGGGACTGCGCCAGTTGCGATGCCGGATCGGATCCTGCGTAGCAAGACACCGCGCACGAGAATCGTCGATCTCACGAATGGGGCTACCCCTGCGCCGGTGGAGGAAGCGGATGTAGAAGCAGCAGCTCCTGCTCCGGAAACCACCGTCATCACCATCACGGCGGACCGGCTCAACGACCCCTATGAAGAGACCAACCGGGGCCGCTTCAGAACCCATGTCGCGCTACATCATTATGTCATCGATCCGGTCGAGCGCGCCTATATCTATGTCGTCCCCGATCCGGCTCGCGCCGGCGTGCACAATTTTCTCAGCAATCTGGAAACGCCGTCGATTTTGGCGAATGACGTCTTCCGAGGAAAAATTGACCGCGCGGGCAATACGCTGTCGCGTTTTGTCGTCAATTCCACACTGGGCATCTTCGGCATTTTCGATGTCGCGGGCCGGGCCGGTATTCCCGCTCGCGATGATGATTTCGGCGCGACCTTGGCGACCTATGGTGTCGGCGATTATCCCTATCTGCTCGTTCCCGTGATCGGGCCGAGCAATCCGCGCGATCTGTCCGGCAAGGTGGTCGATATTTTTCTGAACCCGTTGCACTTTTTCACCCTTCCGGGCGGGATATTCACCTCGATTGGCCAGACCGGTCTGCACGAAGTCGACAGGCGTACGGGCGAAGTGGGTGAGCTCGATGAACTCGCGCACTCCACGCCCGATCCTTACGCCGCCGAGCGCAGCATGGCCCTCGAGCGTCGCCGGGCGGACATCGAGGATACGCCTACGTCGAGCATTCCGCCGGGTTCCCTCGCAATTCGAGCCCATTAGGCGCGATAAAAGACCTTCGCACGCTGCATGCGGCGGGCTAAAAGCACCGCTACGAGCTTGGCGAAATGGTGCGAGGACGGGCGATGAAATCCCAGTGGTCGGACGTCGACGCCAATGCCGCCATCACCCGCTATGGCGAGAAGGGAATCGCGTCCGATCTGGCGCTTCGCGTCTACACCACGAGGCTCTTGGGACGCGATCCTGCGCTGGTTCTCCATGGCGGCGGCAACACCAGCGTCAAGACGGAGGCCAAGGACCTGCTGGGCGAAGCGGTCGATGTGATCTGTGTCAAGGGTTCGGGTTGGGACATGGGCGATATCGAGCCGCCCGGCCTGCCGGCGGTCAGAATCGCGCCGCTGCGCCGCTTGCGCGCTCTGCCGCGACTCTCCGACGAAGACATGGTCAATTTCCAGCGCATCCATCTATTGGACTCGGCGGCCCCCAACCCCTCCGTCGAGACGCTGCTGCACGCCTTCCTGCCGCACAAATTCGTCGACCACACCCATTCGACCGCGGTGCTTGCGCTCACCGATCAGCCCGAGGGCGAGAAGATCGCGCGCGAGACTTTCGGCGGCCGCATGGCTTACGTTCCCTACACGATCCCGGGTTTCGCGTTGGCCAAGAGCGTCGCCGACATCTATGACGCAAATCGCAACGTGCAGGGCTTGATCCTGCTGCGCCACGGCATCTTCACTTTCGCCGAAGATTCCCGCACCGCCTATGAGCTGATGATCGAGATGGTCACGCTCGCCGAAGAGCGCATCAAGCGCGGCAAGAAATCCATCGTGCCTGCGAAGCTGCCACCCAAACTTGCAGCGGTTGAAGAGATCGCACCCATTCTGCGCGGCGCGGTCACACTCGAAAACAACCCGAAGGACGGCACGGCAAAGCGCCAGATCCTGTGCTTTCGCAGCGGCGCAAAGGTCTTGGATTACGTCAATGGCGCCGAGCTTGCGCGCTATTCGCAAGTCGGCGTTGCGACGCCCGATCACACCATTCGCACCAAGAATTGGCCGCTCTTCGTGCCGGCACCCGAAACGGAGAAGCTGGACGCGTGGGCCGCGTCGGTGCGTCAAGCCGTGGATGGTTTTGTCGCCCGCTACCACAGCTATTTCGCGCGCAACAATCAGCGCGTGAACGGCGTCAAGAAGGAGCTCGATCCTTACCCGCGCGTGATTCTGGTGCCAGGTATCGGCCTGTTCGGACTCGGCGCTTCGGCGAAGGATGCCGCGATCGCCGCCGATATTGCCGAGAACACCATCGATGTGGTGAGCGCGGCCGAGGCGATGAGCCGCTACGAATCGATTCCGGAGGAGGATCAGTTCGACGTCGAATATTGGTCGTTGGAACAGGCCAAGCTCGGGAAGGCGGCGGAGAAGCCGCTGGCGCGCCAGGTTGCGCTGATCACGGGCGGCGGTTCGGGGATCGGTGCCGCAACGGCCAAAGCCATGGCCAAGCAGGGCGCGGAGGTAGCGATCCTCGACCGCGACGAGACGGCGGCGAAAGCGATCGCCAAACAGATCGGCGGTGCCGCGCTTGGCATTGGCTGCGATGTGACGGATGCGTCGGCGGTACACCGCGCCTTCGCCGCGGTCGCACAAAGATTCGGCGGCGTGGACATCGTGGTCTCCAATGCGGGCGCTGCCTGGCAGGGCCGCATCGGCGATGTCGACGACAAGCTGTTGCGCCAATCCTTCGAGCTCAATTTCTTCGCGCATCAGAGCGTTGCGCAAAATGCCGTGCGCATCATGAAGCCCCAAGGCACGGGCGGGTGTTTGTTGTTCAACACCTCCAAACAGGCGGTGAATCCGGGGAAGGATTTCGGCCCCTATGGATT
>JAXDMY010000044.1:0-25158 GCA_034665805.1 Alphaproteobacteria bacterium | reverse complement strand
GGCGCGTCTTCCGCGGATTGCCTTCGGCCGCCCGGCCTTTGCCGTTGCCTTGCTCTTGGCTCGCCCTCTGATCGCCTTGGAGCGGCCAGCGGCAGCCTTCGGACGGCCCGCGCTCTTGCGGGCGCCTTTTGCTTTCGCGCGGCCCGAGCTCGCCTTCGCACCGCGTGCGGCTCTTCCCACCTTGGCCGACTTGGGTGCCGACGCCGTACGCCGCTTGCGACGGCGGCCCGCGCCGGCGCGTTTGCGGCCATTGCCTTCCATGCTCTCGCCCGCCGAGGGAGGCGTACCCATCGGATCGTCGTCTGCGTTCTTCGACATCTCGCCACGCGCCATGCTCGACTCCTCTAATCATCCCGAACAGAGGAAACACCTGAAGCGTGACGGGAGTTCCGAAAAACTTGGCGCCGAACTATTCGATGACGATTTTCGGCGCGGATCGTTCGGCGCGCGCCGACAATTTCTCCGCCACTTTTTGCGCGAGTGTCAGAAACGCGCGCGCTTCCGGTCCATTGGGAGCCTGCGCGACGATAGGGGTTCCCGCATCGGAAGTTTCCCGGATCGCCTGAACCAGCGGAATCTCGCCCAGGAAATCGACGCCCAGCTGTGCCGCGGTCTCGCGCGCCCCGCCATGACCGAAGATATGCGCCTCGTGACCGCAATTGGGACAAATGAAGAGACTCATATTTTCGACAATGCCCAGCACGGGGACTTCGGTCTTGCGGAACATCGCAAGGCCCTTGCGCGCGTCGATCAGCGCCAAATCCTGCGGCGTGGATACGATGATGGCGCCCTTGAGCGGCACGCGCTGCGCCAGCGTCAGTTGCGCGTCGCCCGTGCCCGGCGGCATGTCGACAACCAGCACGTCGAGCGGCGCCCATTCCACGTCGCCGAGCATTTGCGTGATGGCGCTCTGCACCATCGGCCCGCGCCAGATCATCGGTTTGTCTTCATCGACCAGGAAGCCGATCGACATCGCCTTCAGACCGAATTTTTCGATGGGGAAAAGCTTCTTGCCGTCCGAGCGCGGCTTGTCCTTGATGTCGAGCAGGCGCGGCACGGACGGTCCGTAAATGTCGGCATCGAGCAATCCGGTCTTGAGGCCCAGGGCAGCAAGTCCCAGAGCGAGATTGACCGCCACCGTGGACTTTCCCACCCCGCCTTTTCCCGATGCGACCGCGATGATCGATTTCACGCCGGCGACGCCCTTCGCGCCCGCAGGCTCGGCTGCCCCGTGACTGTGCGCGTGATCATGCGCATGCGGGCGAGGCGCTGGGCGAGGGCTGCGTGCGTTGCGCTCGCGATGGGCCGTTAACACTGCCGTCACCGACAGCACGCCGGGAAGCCGGGAGACGGCATCCTCACAGGCTTTGCGTAAGGGTTCGGACGCCGGACCCCGTTCGGGGGGCACTTCCACCGCGAAACTCACATGTCCGGCGCGCAGGGCCAGCCCCTCGATCAGGCCGCCCTCGACGACGTTTTTGCCCGAGACAGGATCGCGTATGGTTTGTAACGATTTAATGATGTCGGCCTCGGTGGGGGCGGCCATGGGGGTGCCTTCATTGCGCGGGGGCAGATAAGACCATATATAGGCCTCGCCGAGCGAAACCAATGATTGGCGGACTTGCGCTATGATGGCGCGGTCGCGACTCGGCTGAGGAAAACCAATGCCTTGGAACAATCAGACCGGCGGGGGACGGCCCGGCGGCAGTGGACGCGGCCCTTGGGGCACGGGTCCTTCCGGCGGTGGCCAGCCGCCCGATCTCGAAGAATTCCTGAAACGCAGCCAGGAGAAGCTCCGCCAGGCGCTTCCGAAGGGTTTCGGCGGTGGGGGCGCGCTCATCGTCGGGCTGATCGTCGCCGCGGTCTGGTTGATGTCGGGAATCTATGTCGTGGACCCCGACGAACAGGGTGTGGTGACGCGTTTCGGCGCCTTTGTCGGGCGCACCACGCCGGGCATCAATTATCATCTGCCCTGGCCGATCGAATCGGTCGCAACGCCGCCGGTCACACGCGAGCAAGCCGTCTATATCGGTTATCGCCTTGGCAACGCCCAAGGGGCGCGAGATATTCCGGAAGAAAGCCTGATGCTGACGGGCGATGAGAACATCATCGATACCAACTTCACCGTGTTCTGGGTGATCAAGGACGCCGCGGCTTTTCTGTTCAATGTCGAAAATCCGGACAATCAATTGGATGGAACCGTCAAGGCGGTGGCTGAAAGCGCCATGCGCGAAGTGGTCGGCAAGAATCAGATTGAGCCGATCCTCACCGCCAATCGCGAACCCATTCAGGACGAAGTCCGCGATCTGATGCAGCGGATGCTCGATGCCTATCAGGCGGGCGTGACGGTGACGCGGGTGCAGATGCAGAAGGCCGATCCCCCGGCGCAGGTCATCGAATCCTATCGCGACGTTCAGGCGGCCCGCACCGATCAGGATCGGATGCGAAACGAGGCCGAAGCCTACGCCAACAAGGTTGTGCCCGAAGCGCGCGGCCAGGCAGCCCGCATCATCCAGCAGGCCGAAGGCTATAAGCAGCAGGTCACCGCCGAAGCGCAGGGCGAAGCGGCACGCTTCATCTCGATCTACGATCAATACAAAAAGGCGCCGGATGTGACCCGCAGGCGCATCTATCTCGATACCATGCGCGACGTTCTCGGCGACATGAACAAAGTGATCGTCGACAACAAGGGTGGATCGGGCGTGGTGCCCTATCTGCCGCTGCCGGAGCTCAAGCAGGGAACGCCCGTCAGGCCCGGCGCGCCCGTCGCCGACGCAAGGGGAGGCCGGCCATGAAACGCCATCGCGTTGTCGCTTTCGCCGTCCTCGGCGTCGTTTTTCTGATAGTGGTGTTCTCGTCTTTGTTTACGGTGCACCAAACCCAGCTGGCGCTCGTGCTGCAGGTTGGCGAACCCCGCGCTGTTATCACCACGCCGGGTCTGCATATGAAACTGCCCTGGCCCTTTCAGAACATCATGTATCTCGACAAGCGGGTCCTCTATCTCGACCTTCCGGCGCAAGAGGTGATTGCCCAGGACCGCAAGCGCCTTGTGGTGGATGCCTTCGCGCGTTGGCGCATCACCGATCCTTTGCGCTTCTATCAATCCCTCACCGACCAGGACATTGCGCAGCTGAGGTTGCAGCCGATTCTCGGATCGAATGTGCGCCGCATCCTGGGCTCGCAGACATTCGCGGCCGTGCTGTCGGGTGAACGCGCCAAGCTGATGGTGGATATCCGTGAAGGCGTGAACGCGCAGACGAAGAATTTCGGCATCGAAGTCATCGATGTGCGCATCCGGCGCGCAGATCTGCCGCAGCAGAACAGCGACGCGATCTATCGCCGCATGCAGCAGGAGCGCGTGCGCGAAGCCAACGAATTCCGTGCCCAAGGCGAGCAGATCTCGCAGGAAATCCGCAGCAAGGCGGATCGCGATGCAACCGTCATCGTGGCCGAAGCGACCCGGCAGGCGGAGATCACGCGGGGGCAGGGCGACGGGGAGAAAAATCGTATCTTCGCCGAAGCCTTTGGCCAGGATCCGGACTTTTTCGGCTTTTACCGTTCGATGAACGCCTATCAGTCGTCCCTGAAAGGCGAAAATACGACGGTGATTCTCTCGCCCGACAGCGAATTCTTCCGGTATTTCAATGGCGGCGCGGCCGCGGGCGGCCGACGTTAAGTATGGGAGCCCGAAAGGCGCGCGCCTGAGGCTACGGGGCCACTCGGGCTTCCGCCTCGTCGTTTTGCGCAGGCCGAACGCCTTGCCGACTCGCCCGCCTCAGAGCATGATGACGCTGGCGGCTGAAGCAAAAGGCGATCAAGGGAAAATGAACACCGTTCCCTCGGTCTGTCCTTATGCGACGGCCATTTTGATTAGATAATGCTCGAGGCCGGGCTTGCCCGGTCTGTCGGCAGGCCCGCTAGAGGATCGTTTCATGCGCCAGAATAGCTTCTCTCGTTTGAGCGTTGCCGGTCTCTTGTCGGCGATTGCCGCTGCATCGCTTGGATTGAGTGCTGACGCATGGAGCGCGCCCGGCGCCCCTTCCGCTCCCGTGACCAAGGCAGCCGCCGTCCCAGTGGTGCCTACAAAACCAGCGGTCGCGGGACCAGCGGTCGCGGTATCGCCGGCAGCGGCAGCGCGGCCACAAGGCTACGCCGATTTGGCCGAGCGGCTGCTTCCCATGGTCGTCAACATTTCGACCTCCCAGACGCTGCGGCGCCGCCCGGACCCGAACGAAGCGCCCGCGCCGCAGGCGCCGCAGGGCCAAGGCCAAGGCCAACAAGGATCGCCGCTCGATGATTTCTTCAAGGACTTCATGGATCGGGGAAATCGGCCGCGCCGCGTTCAGTCGTTGGGTTCAGGCTTTATCATCGATCCCGCCGGCTATGTCGTCACCAACAATCACGTCATTGAGGGCGCCGACGAAATCACCGTCATCCTCAGCGATACCACCTCGCTTCCCGCGACGCTCATCGGCAAGGACGACAAGACCGATCTGGCGCTCCTGAAAGTGAATTCGAAGCAGCCGCTCGCGGTAGCGAAATTCGGTGATTCGGACAAAGCCCGCGTCGGCGATCTGGTGATGGCGATCGGCGACCCGTTCGGTCTGGGGGGAACCGTCACCACCGGCATTGTTTCCGCCCGCAACCGCGACATCAATTCAGGCCCCTATGACGATTTCATTCAGACCGATGCGCCGATCAATCGCGGCAATTCCGGCGGACCGCTGTTCAACATGGACGGCGAAGTGATCGGCATCAATTCGGCGATCTATTCGCCGACGGGTGGATCGGTGGGCATCGGATTTTCCATTCCCGCCAACGCCGCAAAGAATGTCGTCGCTCAGCTCAAAGCCAGCGGGAAGATCCAGCGCGGCTGGCTCGGTGTGCGCATCCAGCAGGTCTCGGACGAGATCGCCGAGACCATGGGTCTGGACAAGCCGCACGGTGCGCTGATCGCCGGCATGACGGATGGCGGGCCCGCCGCCAAAGCGGGCATGCAGAATGGCGATGTCGTGCTCACCTTTGACGGCCGCGCCGTGCAGGACAATCGTGCGCTTCCGCGCATGGTGGCCGATGAGCCGGTCGGTAAAACCGTCAACATCGAGGTGCTGCGCAAGGGCCAGCGCAAGACCATGCCGATCACCGTCCAGCGGCTTGTGGAAGACGAAAAAGTTGCGAGCGTCGATAACAAGACGCCCGCAAAGCCCGGCGCTCCGAAGCCGCCGGTGAACGTCAATCTCGGCATGACATTGGCGCCCATATCGCCGGATTCACGGCGGCGCTTCCGGTTGGATGCCAAGGTACAAGGCGTTGTGGTCACGGAAGTCGATGCCGACAGCCCCGCCGGACAGAAGAACATCAGGCCCGGCGACGTCATCACCGAAGTGGCGCAGCAGAAGGTGATTACGGCCGACGAGGTCTCGGCCAAGCTCGATGCGGAGCGCAAGGCTGGCCATAAAGTGGTACTGCTCCAGGTCAGTCGAGGCGGCGAACTCACCTTCATTGGTGTCAGACTGGCGCAGTAGGGGATTAGCTCCCTCTCCGCGAGGAGATCGCGCGAGGCTCCTCCCCGTAAAACCGGGGAGGAGAATCACGCCAAGCGTTTCGACATCCGGTAGTTCAAGAAATCCTGGCCGCGTGCCTGGACGATTTGCGGCGTAAGCACGACATAGCCGTGGCGTTCGAAGAAGGGGCGCGAGGTGATGCTCGCCTCCACATTCAGCAGCGTCACGCCGCGTGTCCTAGCCTCGTTTTCCAACGCCGCAAGAAGCGCGCTGGCGACTCCCATGCGTTGCCGCTCGGGATGGACATAGGTCAAGTCGATATGGTCCGGCGGCTCATATTGGATGAAGCCGATGAGTCGGCCTGTCTCCTCCGCAACGAAGGTCGTGCGGTTTTTCATGCGCTCGGCCCATGTTGCGATTTCGCCCGGTGCCTGCACCCAGGCTTCGATCTGGGCCCGGCGATAGTCCCGGCTTGCCACTTCGCGCACGCTGCGCCGGAAAACTTCCCCCAGTTCCTCCGTGTCGGCAGGCGCCCAGGGGCGGATCGTGAAGGAAACCGTCACGGCCGTTGAATTTCCGTGGCTCGATAGCCTTGCAGATAGAGCAAAGCGGTAAGGTCCCCATGCGCGATACTGGCTTGGGCGGCGGCCGCCACAACGGGCTTTGCGTGATAGGCGACGCCGAGCCCGGCGCGTTTGATCATGTCGAGATCGTTGGCCCCATCGCCTACGGCCAGCGTATCGCCGAGAGCAAGCCCGAACAGGGCCACGCCTTCCTCCAGCGCGCGGAGCTTGGCCTCCCGCCCGAGAATCGGTTCCGCGACTTTGCCGGTGAGCAATTTTCCATCATCGAGCAGGCGATTGCCTTGCTGCTCCTCGAAACCGGCATCCTGCGACACGCGCGTGGTGAAATAGGTGAAGCCGCCTGACACCAGCAGCGTATGGGCGCCATGTGCGCGCATGGTCGCGGTCAGCGCGCGCGCTCCAGGATTCAGACGCACGCGCTCGGCATAGACCCGCGCCAACGCCTCCAGCGGCAACCCCTTCAGCAGCGCGACGCGTTCGCGCAACGCGGAGGGAAAATCGAGCTCGCCGCGCATGGCGCGCTCGGTGATGGCGGCAACTTGGGGCTTCAATGCCACCATATCCGCGAGCTCGTCTATGCATTCGCAACCGATAATGGTGGAATCCATATCGGCGACGAGCAAATGTTTGCGGCGGTTTTCGAGAGGCAGGATGTTGACGTCGACCAGCCAATCATCATGCACGCTCTGGCGGAGAGCGGCACGGACCGCGTCCGGGTCGCCGGCGAAAGCGATGTCGAAGGCCCGGGAAGGCGCCAGCCAATCAATGGCGGCCGTCTCTGCGGCGTTGGCGCACGCTTCCTGAATGGCGCGTGCCGTGCCTTCCGCGATGGCGCGGGCGCCGGCGGTGACATTGAGCACATTGGTGAATTGCGCCGGCACGACTCGCCCTTTAATGGACCTTCGAGATGCGCAACTCGCGCGTTGGGGTCCTTCCTCGGGGGAGGACTTAAACTAAACTCCTCTTCGTGAGGAGAGCGCGGCTGCGGTTCTCGCTTTGGATGAAGGCAAGGGAATGTCCCTGGACGCAGTGTTGATCGCCGGCCCAACCGCAAGCGGCAAGTCGGTTCTGGCGATGGCGCTGGCCGACCATCTCGGCGGCACCATCATTAATGCGGACTCCATGCAGGTCTATGCGGAGCTTTCCGTGCTCACCGCGCGCCCCTCGGCGGCGGACGAAATGCGCATCCCACATCGACTCTACGGCCATGTGAAAGCCAGCGACCGCTACTCGGTCGGGCGCTATCAGGAAGATGCGGCCGCGGCACTCGCCCAAGCCCGAAGCGAGAAGCGCGTGGCGATCTTCACCGGCGGCACGGGCCTCTATTTCGACGCGCTGACGAACGGCTTGTCGCCAATACCGACGGTTTCGGCGGAAGTCCGTGAAGGCGTAAAGCGGCGCTTCGAAACCCTGGGGCGGGAGGCATTCTTCGAAGAGTTCGCTGCGCGCGATCCTGCGACCGCAGCCAAACTGCGAGCCTCGGACACTCAACGGATTCAACGTGGCGCCGCGGTCCTGGAGGCGACCGGGAGGCCCCTGGCCGAATGGCAGGCCATCAGCGGCACCGCCGTCCTGGCCGGCTTGCGAGTCGCGCGCCTGATCCTGGCACCGGCGCGCGAGGTTTTGTTCGAACGGATCGACCGGCGTTTCGAAGCCATGGTGGCGGGAGGCGGTCTTGAGGAGGCAAGGCTGCTTCTCGGCCTTGATCCGCATCTGCCCGCTGCTAGGGCGCTTGGTATCGCTCAGCTTCAGGAGTATCTCCACGGCCGCGCCACGCTTGAAAACGCTATCGCCGAGGCGCAAATGATCACCAGGCGCTACGTGAAGCGTCAGATGACTTGGTTCCGCAACCGGATGAAAGAGTGGATTTGGATCGAAGATCCTCGGTTGAGCAATATAATTACATCAATCGAGTATGAATCCATATGAAATTGCTTGACGCTTTGCTGCAACGCAACTAAGATGTTCAACTGAAGGTCATGGGCTGGGTCATGAGAGATTTCCTCGTAATTATGAAACCGCGGTGCGGACGAAGCTGAGGCTTCCCAGTCCGTGCGCGCGGTTTTCAGGGGCGGTAACGCCCCTTTCGTTTGAGTCTGAGACGGTTGGCGCCAGGGAGCGCGGGTTATGAACAAAGAGATGAGCATCACGCATCCGGAAAATGTCGCGGAAGGCATGGAGCTGACCGGGGCCGAAATCGTCGTGCGCGCGCTGAAGGACCAGGGCGTGCGCCACATTTTCGGCTATCCCGGCGGCGCGGTGCTCCCCATCTACGATGCGCTGTTCCAGGACAATGAGCTCGTCCATGTGCTTGTGCGGCACGAGCAGGGCGCGGTCCATGCCGCCGAAGGCTATGCGCGCTCGACCGGCAAGCCGGGCGTCGTCCTGGTGACCTCTGGTCCTGGTGCGACCAATGCGGTAACCGGCCTGACCGACGCGCTGATGGATTCCGTTCCACTGGTGGTGATCACCGGACAGGTCGCGACTCATCTGATCGGCAACGACGCGTTTCAGGAATGCGATACGGTCGGGATCACGCGCCCGTGCACCAAGCACAATTGGCTGGTGCGCGATGTGAACGACTTGCCGCGCGTGCTGCACGAAGCCTTTATCATCGCCACCACGGGGCGGCCCGGGCCCGTGGTTGTCGACATCCCCAAAGATGTCCAGTTCAAGAAAACCAAATATGTCGGACCGAGCCACATCCGCCACAAAACCTATCGCCCACGCCTCGATCCCGACATGGACGTGATCCGCAGCGCGGTGCGCATGATGGCGGCGGCGAAGCGTCCGGTTTTTTACACCGGCGGTGGCATCATCAATTCCGGCCCGGAAGCGAGCCGGCTCGTGCGCGAGCTGGTCAAGCTCACGGGATTTCCGATCACCTCGACGCTGATGGGGCTTGGCGCCTATCCCGCATCCGACCCGCAATGGCTCGGCCTGATCGGCATGCACGGAACGTATGAAGCCAATCTTTGCGCCAATCGCTGCGATCTTCTGATTGCGCTGGGTTCGCGTTTCGACGACCGGGTGACGGGCCGCGTGGATGCGTTCTCGCCGGCATCGAAAAAAATCCATCTCGATATCGATCCGGCGCAGATCAACAAGAATATCCGCGTCGATCTGCCGATCATCGCCGATGCCGCGCGCGCTTTGCGCGCCATGATCAAGGTCTGGAAAGAGGAGAAGCTCGCCGCCGATCCGGGGCTCGCGGCGTGGTGGAAGCAGATTGCCGATTGGCAGGCGAAGAATTCCCTCAGCTTCAAAAATTCTACCAAGCTGATCAAGCCGCAATATGCGATCGACCGTCTCTATGCGCTCACCCGCGGACGCGAGGTCTACATCACGACCGAAGTCGGCCAGCATCAGATGTGGGCGGCGCAACGCTTCAAATTCGAGGAGCCGAATCATTGGATGACCTCGGGCGGTCTTGGCACGATGGGCTATGGTCTGCCCGCCGCGGTCGGCGTTCAGATGGCGCATCCCGACGCGCTGGTCATCGACATCGCCGGTGAAGCCTCGGTCCAGATGACCATGCAGGAAATGTCGACGGCGGTGCAGTATGATTTGCCGATCAAGATCTTCATTCTGAACAACGAATATATGGGGATGGTGCGCCAATGGCAGCAATTGCTGCATGGCGGGCGCTATTCGCATTCCTATTCCGAGGCCTTGCCCGATTTCGTCAAGTTGGCGGAAGCCTATGGCGCGGTGGGTTTGCGCGCCGAGAAGCCGGACGAGCTCGACGCCAAGATTATGGAGATGATCGCGGTGAACCGGCCGGTGCTGTTCGACGTCCGCGTCGACCCGCACGAGAATTGCTATCCCATGATTCCGTCGGGCGCCGCGCATGACGAGATGATTCTTTCGGATTCCGAAGACGAGCGCGAGGTTTCCGAAGAAGGCAAGATGATGGTCTAGCCATGCCCACGAACCATCGGGAATTTGCTGCGGAATGGGTGCAGGCGTGGAATTCGCACGATCTGGAGCGGGTTTTGTCGCATTACGACGAGGCCGTAACGCTGATCTCGCCGCGGGCGCGGCTTGTGCTCGGCGTTGCGGACGGCGCAGTGCGGGGCAAAGCGGCTCTGCGGGATTACATCAAACGCGCGCTCGAGAAAGTGCCCGATCTCACCTTCACGCTTGATCGCGTATTTTCGGGCGTGAACAGCGTTGTGATCGAATTCCATACCAGCGACGGGCGACACGGCGCCGAATTGATGGATTTTGCAAAGAATGGCAGCGTAGCCCGCGTCATTGCCCATTACGCGTCGGAATGAACATGATCCAGAAAGACACGCGCATCGAATCCCACACCATCGTGGTCACGGTGGACAATGAGCCCGGCGTGCTCGCGCGGGTCATCGGCCTATTCGCCGGCCGCGGCTACAACATCGAAAGCCTTACCGTCGCCGAAACCGACCGCGCGACGCATACCTCGCGCATCACGGTTGTGACCTCCGGTACGCCCGCCGTGATCGAGCAGATCAAGGCGCAGCTGGGACGCCTCGTTCCGGTGCACCGGGTCGTTGATATCTCGACAGAGAAGCCGGGCATTGAACGCGAGATGGCGCTGCTCAAGGTCGCCGGCACGGGCGACAAGCGGGTGGAAGCAATGCGCGTGAGCCAGGTCTTCCGGGCCAAGGCGCTGGACACCACCCATTCGAGCTTTGTTTTCGAGATCACCGGCGCGCCGGCGAAGATCGACGCCTTTATCGAATTGATGCGGCCCTTGGGCCTGGTGGAGGTCAGCCGCACTGGCGTCGCCGCCATCTCCCGCGGCGCCGAGGCGATGTAGAGCCGCCCCGAACCTTGAAGAGTGGCTAGTGTCGTGGTTTCGAAGTTCGCATCCTTCGGATATCCGGCTGCGAGCGAACTTCGAATCCGAAACGACACTAGGAATCAATACGTTGCTAGTGTCCTTCGATTCCGAAATTCGCAAGGAGCATGATATCGAGATGGTGCGAATTTCGGAATCGGGACACTAGTTTGCGCACGCAGGTCGTGATCATCGGTGCCGGTCCGGCCGGCCTGCTCCTCTCGCGGCTCCTTTCGCTTGCGGGAATCGACAATGTCGTTCTGGAGCGTCGCAGCCGGGCCCATGTCGAAAGCCGCATCCGCGCCGGAGTCCTGGAACCGGGGACCGTCGATCTCCTGATCGCCGCAGGGGCCGCCGGCCGCATGGCCCGCGAGGCGCTCACCCATGACGGTTTCCACCTCGTTTTCGATGGCCGCTACGCGCATGTCGATTTGAAGGGGCTCGCCGGCGCGCCGGTGACCGTCTATGGCCAAACCGAGATCACGCAGGACCTGATCGCCGCGTGCCTCGGCACCAACACCAAGCTCGTTTTCGAGGCCGAAGCGGTCACGCCTTGCGATTTCGACGGCGCCAGCCCGAGCGTCACTTACGCAAAAGACAGGCAAACCCACGAGATCGCCTGCGATTTCATTGCCGGCTGCGACGGTTTCCATGGCGTGTGCCGGGCGAGCGTGCCGCCGGGCGCCGTGACGCTTTATGAGCGCGTTCTGCCCTTCGGCTGGCTCGGAATGCTCACCGAAACGCGCCCCGTAGCGGACGAACTGATCTATGTCCGGCACGAGCGTGGCTTTGCCCTGTGCAGCATGCGGTCCATGACCCGCAGCCGCTATTACGTCCAGGTCCCGGACTCCGATCATATCGAAGCCTGGCCCGATGCGCGCTTCTGGGACGAGCTGCGCCGGCGCATTCCGGGCGATGCAGCGGAACGGCTGATCACCGGCCCGTCGCTGGAGAAGAGCATCGCGCCCATCCGCAGTTTTGTCGCCGAACCGATGCGCTTCGGCCGCCTGTTCCTGGCCGGCGATGCCGCCCACATTGTGCCCCCGACCGGCGCCAAGGGCTTGAACCTGGCTGCGGCCGATGCCGGCACGCTGGCGCAGGCACTGGCGGCTTATTATGGCTCCGGCGATGGAAGCGCGCTGGAATCCTACTCCGGGACTCGCCTCAAGCACGTCTGGCGGGCCGAGCGATTCTCCTGGTGGTTCACCCAAATGACGCACCGCTTCGAGGGCGACGCCTTCGCAAGCCGGCTGCAGAGGGCCGAGTTCGACGCTCTCGCGGGCTCGCGCGCCTTTAGAACGGCTTTGGCAGAGAACTATATCGGCATTCTGCGCGAGGACTCCCCGTCCTAAGCGGTGTGGCGATTGTGGCGGGAATTCTCAGGATGAACTTGACCGAAGGTTCCGGACAGTCTTTACACCCCCGCTAGTGTGGCGAATCCGAAATTCGCAAGTGGTAGGGCAACGCTCCGGGCGAATTTCGGATTCGAAGCCACACTAGCAATTTATTGAATCTAGTGTGGCTTTCGGATTTGAAGTTCCTAAACGTGGATGCCATGGAAGTCTTAGGAACTTCAAATCCACCGCACTAGTGTCATTCGACGCCCCGGGCGGGGCGGGCAGGGCGAAGAGGAAGGGCGAGATATGCGCGTTTATTATGACCGGGATGCCGACCTGAACCTGATCAAGAGCAAGAAGGTCGCCATCATCGGCTTTGGCAGCCAAGGTCACGCCCACGCGCTGAACATGCGTGATGCCGGCGTGAAGGAGGTTGCGGTTGCCTCCCGGCCGGGCGCTTCGGCCAAAAAAGCGGAAGCGGCGGGTTTTCAGGGGATGAACGTCTCGGACGCCGCGAAATGGGCGGATGTCATGATGTGCGTCGTGCCGGACGAGCTCCAGGCCGATCTCTACCGGCACGAGATCGCGCCCAACCTCAAACAGGGCGCCGCGCTATTTTTCGCCCATGGCTTCAATATCCATTTCCGGCTGATCGAAGCGCGACCCGATCTGGACGTGGCCATGGTCGCCCCCAAAGGCCCCGGCCATACGGTGCGGGCCGAATACCAGCGCGGCGGCGGCGTCCCCTGCCTGCTTGCGGTCCATCAGGACGCCAGCGGCAACGCCCATGATCTCGGTCTCGCCTATGCTTCGGCCATCGGCGGCGGCCGCGCCGGCATCATCGAGACCACCTTCCGGGAGGAATGCGAAACCGATCTTTTCGGCGAGCAATCGGTGCTGTGCGGCGGCGTTGTGGAGCTGATCCGGGCCGGTTTCGAAACCCTGACCGAAGCGGGTTATGCCCCGGAAATGGCCTATTTCGAGTGCCTTCATGAGGTCAAGCTGATCGTCGACCTCATCTATGAGGGGGGCATCGCCAATATGAATTACTCCGTCTCCAACACGGCCGAATATGGCGAGTATGTCTCCGGTCCCCGAGTCATCACCAAGGAAACCAAAGCCGAGATGAAGCGGATCCTCGCCGACATCCAGTCCGGCAAATTTGCCCGCGACTGGGTGCTGGAGAACAAAGCCGGTCAGCCCTCATTCAAGGCCATGCGCGCCATGTCGGCGGCCCATCCGATCGAGGAGGTGGGTGAGCGGTTGCGCGCCATGATGCCCTGGATCGCGAAGAACCGGCTGGTCGACCGGTCCCGGAACTAGTCGAGAGTCCGACGACGGCCCTCAAAATCGTCCGTATGCGCCCCGTTGTCGGCAGGCCTCCCGGCGCCTCTGCCGAGCTCGAGACTGGCGAGAAACGCGCCTCACGATCTCGCGAGGCTCGCCGCCGTTGGATCAAAACTTCGCGGGGCGTTTACGAGGCATTAAGCGAAACGCGCAAAAAACGTTTTCGCCATTCCTTGCGCCGGCAGGAACAAATCGGCATAAAGGGCTGTGGATAGTTTAAAAACCTCTCGTTATTACGGGAGGTTACGGGTATTCGTGAAGTATCACGAAGAAATCCCAAGCGGAACGATTGCACAATGATTGATAGGCGGCACCGCGTTACGACAGGAAGCATCAGCGCTTCCCGTGCGCGGCTGTCTGTGTCATCGCACGATCAGTTCCGTGTTTCGCCCAAAAGCGGGCTTCTTCTCCTTAGCTGCCCCTAGGCGCCGGCGGTCCCGAATCCGGGACCAGCGTCTGGGGGAACATCAGCATAAGGACGATGAAACCCGCCTGATGGCGAACGGAAGGATTTCTGGACATGGCAACGAATATGACGGAAGCTAAAGAGGCGTACACGGATAAATCAGACCGTGTACGGATTTTCGATACGACTCTGCGCGATGGCGAGCAGTCGCCCGGCGCGGCGATGACACATGAAGAGAAGATCGAGGTCGCCATGCTCCTCGACGAGATGGGCATCGACATCATCGAGGCGGGTTTTCCGGTCTCGTCCAACGGCGATTTCGAGGCGGTGAGCGCCATCGCGGGCCGGGTGAAGAATGCGGTCGTCTGCGGCCTGGCGCGCGCAGGGTTCAAGGACATCGACCGCGCGGGCGAAGCGCTGCGCGCCGCCGCCCGGGGGCGTATCCACACGTTCATCTCCACCAGCCCTGTGCACATGAAGCACAAGCTGCAAATGGAGCCCTCGGCCGTCCTCGAGGCGGTGGCGGCCTCGGTCGGTCGGGCGCGGTCCTGGACCGACGACGTGCAGTGGAGCGCCGAGGACGCGACCCGCACGGAGCATGATTTCCTCTGCCGGGCCGTGGAACTGGCGATCAAGGCCGGTGCTACGACCATCAACATTCCCGACACCGTCGGCTATGCCACGCCGCAGGAATATTTCGAGCTCATGACCATGCTCCTCACCCGGGTGCCGGGCGCGGAAAAAGTTGTCTTTTCCACACATTGTCACAACGATCTTGGTCTGGCGGTGGCAAACTCGCTTGCTGGGGTATTGGCGGGGGCTCGACAGGTGGAGTGTACGATCAACGGCATCGGCGAGCGCGCCGGCAACGCGGCTCTCGAAGAAATCGTCATGGCGCTGAGGGTCCGCAAGGACCGGATGCCCTTTCCCACCGGCGTGAAGACGGAAATGATCGCGCGCGCCTCCAAGCTGGTTTCGAACGTCACGGCGTTTCCCGTCCAGTACAACAAGGCGATCGTCGGAAAGAACGCCTTTGCCCATGAATCGGGCATCCACCAGGACGGGATGCTGAAGAACGCCCAGACCTATGAAATCATGAACCCCGTCGATGTCGGCGTGACCGGAACGGCGCTCGTGCTGGGCAAGCTTTCCGGGCGCCACGCATTCCGCGACAAGCTGGCTGCGCTTGGTTACCAGCTCGGCGACAATGCGCTGCAGGACGCCTTCCGCCGCTTCAAGGACCTCGCCGACAAGAAAAAGCATATCTTCGATGCGGATATCATCGCTCTGGTCGATGATTCGGTGATCCGCGGGCAGGATCCCATTCAGGTACAGGCGCTGAAAGTGACGGCGGGCAAGGACATTGCGCCATCGGCAGAATTGTCGCTGATCGTGGGTGGGGACGTGCGCTCCGGCGTGGCGGGCGGCGATGGTCCCGTGGACGCCATTTTCAATGCCATAAGGCAGCTTTATCCGCACCCGGCTTCGCTTCAGCTGTTTCAGGTGAGCGCAGTCACGGAAGGAACCGACGCCCAGGCAAAAGTGAGCGTCAGGCTGGAAGAAGACGGCCGCACGGTAACCGGCAAGGGCGCCGATACGGACACCATGGTCGCGGCGGCCTACGCCTATGTGAATGCTCTCAACAAGCTTTTGGTAAAAAGAAAGAAAACCATGCCCGAAGCATTAACGATTGCACGCTAGATTTCATGCGGTGCGTCGCTCTATCGACGGCCACGGGATTGACGATTAGACCCTCGTAAAGAGGGAGTAAACGGGAACCAAAATGTTCGGGAGTTTGTTAGGAATGCTTTCCAGCGATATGGCGATCGATCTGGGAACCGCGAATACGCTCGTCTACGTAAAGGGACGGGGCGTGGTGCTCAATGAGCCGTCCGTCGTCGCGATGATGACGAAGGGAGGCAAGAAGCACGTGCTGGCTGTCGGCAACGACGCCAAGCAGATGCTCGGCCGCACGCCCGGAAACATCGAAGCCATCCGTCCCATGCGGGACGGCGTGATCGCGGATTTCGAAGTCGCCGAGGAGATGATCAAGCACTTCATTCGCAAAGTGCACAATCGGCGCTCCTTCGCCAATCCAATGATCATTGTCTGCGTGCCGTCGGGTTCCACCGCGGTGGAACGCCGCGCCATTCAGGAATCGGCGCTTTCGGCCGGGGCCAGGCGCGTGTTCCTCATCGAGGAACCCATGGCGGCGGCAATCGGCGCCGGACTTCCGGTCAACGAGCCCACCGGCTCGATGGTGGTCGACATCGGCGGCGGCACCACCGAGGTCGCGGTGCTCTCGCTTGGCGGCATCGTCTATTCGCGTTCGGTGCGCGTCGGCGGCGACAAGATGGACGAGGCGATCATTGCCTATATCAGGCGCCATCAGAATCTCCTCGTCGGCGAGGCCACGGCCGAGCGCATCAAGAAAGAGATCGGTTCCGCCGCACAACCCGCCGATGGCAGCGGCATCACCATCGAAATCAAAGGTCGTGACCTTCTGAACGGCGTGCCCAAGGAAATCACCATCACACAACGGCAGATCGCCGAAGCACTGACCGAGCCGGTCAGTGCGATCGTGGAAGCGGTGAAGGTCGCGCTCGAAGCCACTCCGCCGGAACTCGCGGCGGACATCGTGGACAAAGGGATTGTCCTCACCGGTGGCGGCTCGCTGCTGTCCAACCTCGACCAGGTCTTGCGCGATGAGACCGGCCTGCCGGTTTCGATCGCGGATGATGCACTCTCCTGCGTAGCGCTCGGTACAGGGAAGACGCTGGAGAATGCGAAGAACATGCGTCACATGCTCTCGACAGCGTTCTAACGCGGCGAACGACGAGGGGAACGGGGAGTCACTTAATAGGCTTTGCCGCTAAGGGTTTTGGGTATGGCGGGCTTTGTCTGGAGACTGACACGGGGTCGGGGAGCGAAACAGTTCTCCCTGGCCGTTTGTGGCGTCTTGGCCGTCGTCATCGCCTTCCTCGGCAAGGCCGAAGCCTCCATCTTCGATAATGCACGCGCCACTCTCTCAGACTGGACCGGCCCGGGATTGACCCAGTTGCGTGCGCCTCTGCTGGCGCTTGAGCAATGGATCGACAATATCGGCACCATCTTCACCGTCTATCGCGAGAATATTCAGCTTCGGCAAGAAAATGCCGAACTGCAGAAATGGCAGAACGTGGCGCTGTCGCTCGAAAACCGCATGCAGCGATATGAGCTTCTGCTGCATGCCGTCCCCGACGCGCGTCTGGCTTCGATCACCGCCCGGATCATCGGCGAGTCCAACCGGCCCTTTATCAAGACGCTGATCCTGAACGCGGGCACCGCGCAGCAGGTGAAAAAGGGCCAGGCCGTGGTGGATGATCGCGGATTGCTGGGCCGGATCTATGTCAGCGGCGAACGGACCTCATGGGTCATTCTTCTGACCGATATGAACAGCAAGGTACCGGTGGTGATCGAACCGTCGCACCGGCGGGCCATCCTTACGGGCGACAACACGCCTTCGCCGCGCCTCGAACTCGACGTCGGTGACGGACCGATCAAGGCGGGGGATCGGGTTATCTCGACAGGCGATGGCGGCCTCTTGCCTTCCGATGTTCCGGTCGGCGTGGTCATGGGAGAGGGAGACAATATTCGCGTCGCGCTCTCCGCCCGGCCCGACACCGCCGATTTCGTTCACGTCATCGACTACCACATACCTGAGCCGCCGCCAGCCATCGGGCCGGTCGCCGGTACGCCGGCCGTGGGTCCAGCTACAGCCCGAGACGCCACGCCCCCCGCCGCCGTGGCGGCCATCGTCGCCGCCAAACCTACGACCCAAATCGATACCGCGCCACTTCAGTCGCAGAACCTCGCCGCGCCTCAATTCGATAGCCAGAATGAGGAACAGGACCGGTGACAAGCGCGGTCGACATGCTGGATCATTTGCTCACACATCCCTTGCGTTTTCTGTCGTCGGCTCTCCCGGTGGGTCTGGCTTTGCTGCTGGTGATGCTGGCCAATCTGCCAGTGTCGTTCACGGGCGGGGCTTTGCCTGCGCCGGCGCTCGCTTTGGCAGCGGTATATTTCTGGGTACTTGTGCGGCCCGATCTGATGCCGCCTTTCGCCGTGCTCATAGTCGGCCTGATGGAGGATCTGTTGTCTGGCGGCCCGCCCGGGCTCTGGGCGGCAGGTTTTCTCACCGCCTATGCGCTGACCGACCGCCAGCGCGAGACCTTTGCCGGATTGGCGGGCGCAGGCGCGCTGCTGGGCTTTGCGGGCGCGATGCTGCTGGCCGGCGGGACGGCCTATGTCCTGGCGACGGTGATCTACGTGCGTTTCCCGCCCTTGCCGCCGCTCTTGCTGGAGAGCGTCAGCACCGTGGTTTTCTACCCACTGGTCGCGCTCTCGATGGGTTGGGTTCATAAAAAGATCGTTGGTCCGATGCGGGGTGGCGAATGAAGCGTCTCCGCCGCCGCAGCCCGAAGGTGGCCAAGGATAAGGGCCGCTACGCCAGTTTCACGCGGCGCACTCTCCTGCTCTCCGGTGGGATGACCGCGGTTTTCGGCGTGCTCGCAGGAAGGCTCTATCAGCTTCAGATTGTCGACGGCGACAGTTACCTCACTCAGGCCGAAGACAATCGCATCAGTTTGCGTCTCCTTGCGCCCCCGCGCGGGCGTATCCACGACCGTTTTGGCGTGCCGCTGGCCGGCAGCCGGCGAAATTACCGTGTGTTGGTGGTGCCCGAGCAGACGCGCGGTGGCGTTGCCGCTGCCTATGATGCGTTGGCAAAAGTGATTCCGCTGAACGAGCGAGTCAGAGGCCGCGTGCTGAAGGATGCGGCGGCCAGGAAATCGTTCATGCCCGTCCTGGTCGCGGACAATTTATCCTGGGACGATTTCGCCAGGCTGAACCTCGAGCTTCCCTATCTTCCCGGCGTGCAACCCGACGTCGGCGAGACCCGAGACTATCCGTATGCAGAAGAACTCTCCCACGTGCTTGGCTATGTCGCGGCGGTGTCGCCCGAGGAGAAGGCTCAAAACGCAGAAATCGGCGATCAGTTGCTCGATGTTCCCGGTTTCCGCATGGGCAAGCGCGGCATTGAGAAGACTTTCGACAAGGAGATCCGCGGGCACGCCGGGGCGAGCCGAGTCGAGGTCAACGCCTATGGCCGAGTGATCCGCGAGCTGGAACGCAAGTCCGGTCAAGTGGGCGAGGACGTGTATCTCACCATCGATCAGGAATTGCAGAGCTTCATGTATCAGAGGCTCAAAGACGACAGCGCCGGCGCCGCAGTGATGGACGTGGAAACGGGTGACCTTCTGGCGCTTGTTTCGACGCCGGGATTCGATCCCAACGCGTTCAATGTCGGGCTGACGCCGGATCAATGGGGCGCGCTGACCGAGAACGACCACAAGCCGCTCATCAACAAGCCGCTGGCCGGCTTCTATCCGCCGGGCTCCACATTCAAGACCGTTACGGCGCTGGCGGCGCTCGACGCCGGAGCCATCACGCCCGACACGATTTTCCATTGTTCGGGCCAGTTCACGCTGGGCTCGCACGCCTTCCATTGTTGGAAAAAAGGCGGCCACGGCGCCGTCAACCTGCGTCAGGGGCTGAAGGCCTCTTGCGATTGTTATTTCTATCAGGTGGCGCTGAAGCTCGGTATCGACGCGCTGCAGGCAGGGGCGCGGCGCCTGGGTCTGGGTGCGCCTACGGGGATCGAGATTCCCGGCGAACGTGCGGGCTTCATTCCCGATCGGTATTGGAAGCAGGCGACGTTCAAGGAGTCTTGGCAGTTGGGCGAGACGCTGGTCGCCGGCATCGGCCAAGGCTACATCCTGACGACGCCTTTGCAGCTTTGCGTGCTGGCCGCGCGGCTGGCGGGCGGCATGCAAGTCACGCCGCATTTGGTCCATTCGCTCGGCGCGCAGAAGCAGCCCCGGCCCCCGGTCGAGCCGGTCGGATTCTCGCCCGAAGCGCTCGCTGCGGTGCGCGAAGCCATGGTGGCCGTCGCCAACGAGCCTGGTGGCACCGCCTTCGCCTGGCGCATCACCGATCCGGCGCTGGCCATGGCGGGAAAGACCGGCACCGCGCAGGTCCGTGTCATCAGTGAGGAAGAACGGCTTCATGGCATCAGGAGCAATGAGAGCTTGCCATGGAAGCTGCGCGACCATGGTCTGTTCATCGGCTTCGCGCCCACGGACAAACCGCGTTATGCCTGCGCGATAGTGATCGAGCATGGCGGTCTCAACGCCCATCCGCAGGTCCAGCTGGCGCGCGATGCGCTGACCCTTTGTCAGAAACGCGACATCTTGGGACGTCCGCCGGCGTATCCCGTCAATTCGGCGGATGCATCGCTATGAGCGTCCACTCCTATAATGATCGCAGGCGGCCGGTGTCGCTTTCTCACAAGCTCTCCGAAGTCAATTGGCTGCTCGTAGCGCTGATCACGCTGATCGCCTGCACCGGCTTTCTCATGCTCTATTCTGCCGCGGGCGGCAGTTTTTCACCCTGGGCGGACCGCCAGATGATCCGCTTCGTGATCGGATTTTTTATTCTCGTCGCGGTTGCGTGCGTCGACTTGCGGGTGTGGATGGGGTTGGCTTATCCCGCTTATGCCTTCTCGCTCGTTCTTCTCGTCGCGGTGGAGGTGGCCGGCCGCGTCGGCCTTGGCGCGCAACGTTGGATCGAGTTGGGCCCGTTGGCGCTGCAACCCTCCGAGCTGATGAAGATCGCGCTGGTGCTCGCGCTCGCCCGCTATCTGCATGGCCTTGTACCGGGAGAGGTTTCGAAGCCGCTGCGCTTGTTCGTGCCTTTGGCCATGATCGCCGTGCCGGTCGTGCTCGTGCTGATGCAGCCCAATCTGGGAACGGCAACCTTGCTGGCCCTATGCGGTGCGCTGCTGCTGTTTTTGGCCGGCCTGTCCTGGTATTGGATCGCGCCGACCGTCGGCGCCATCGTCCTCGCTGTGCCCATGGCATGGCAATTTGCTCTGCACGATTACCAGAAGCAACGTGTCATGACCTTTCTGGATCCGCACACCGACGCGCTAGGCGCGGGATGGAACATCACCCAGGCCAAGATTGCGCTCGGCTCGGGCGGCATCATGGGCAAGGGTTTTCTCTTGGGAACGCAAAGCCGGCTCAACTTCCTCCCCGAGAAAGAGACCGACTTCATCTTCACCATGATCGGGGAAGAGTTCGGGTTCCTAGGTTCTATGGTGCTCCTCGCGATGTTCGCCGTGGTGCTCTATTTTGGCATCCAAATCGCTATGAAGGCGCGCAGTCAATTCGGACGGCTGCTGGCGATGGGGATCACGATCAATTTCTTCCTCTACATCATGATCAACGGCCTGATGGTAATGGGCCTTATCCCCGTGGTTGGGATTCCCATGCCGCTGATCTCCTATGGCGGCAGCGCCATGATGACGGTGATGTTCGGCTTCGGACTTTTGATGAGCGTGCACGTGCATCGCGGCATCGCGGTGCCCAAGCGGTCCAGCGGAATGATTTGATCCTTCGAGACGCGCGGCTCTCGCCACGCTCCTCAGCCCCATACAAGGATGAGGCCGTAGAGCCAGCCCGCGGAGCGCGGGAGCCTTCAAGAGTCAGTGCCATTGGTGGACAGGCAAAGGTCCCTTTGCTAAGACCCGGCTCCCTTCGGTTTTCGGGCCGACGGGGTAGGGTGTATAGCTCAGGTGGTAGAGCAGCTGACTCTTAATCAGCGGGTCGCAGGTTCGAGTCCTGCTACACCCACCAGCCTTCACTGCGCAGCAGCAGAGGCTGCCGCGGAAGGACCGTGGCGTGGATCAATCCCAGCCCGGACGTTGGACACTGACCGAACCGTCTCCCATGCCTTGGCGCTGCTGAGGTGAAACGGTCATAGCCGAAGACTCTCCCGAACCAACGCCCGGCAGCCTCTCGGCCTGGGCGTCCGCGGCCGCTTCCAGCGCGAGCTCGTCCCAGTGTGCTGCCATACTGGTATATGCCATCTCGTATCGCGGGACGTGCTTGGAGCGCGCGGCCAGAACGCGCGCCTCCCTGGCCAGGTCGCGATAACGCTTGGCGCGCTCAGAAGCCACAAGCTCTGAAATTGCCGTCATAGGAGGCATCCGATAATTGGTGTTGAAACGAGAGCCGAACGTGATTGGTTCCGGCCAGAGTGCGAGTCGGTAGGAGAGGGTTAAGAATTTGCTTCGCCGCCGGACACCACCTTCCAAACGCACACGTAGAAGGTGTAGCTTTACCCGTGAGCTTCCGGCGGAATCTCATGAACGAGGGAGGATAACAATGGGTTTGCAGCGGCGGAATTTGCCTTTGGCACTCGCGCTTGCGGTAGCGGGCGTGACACCCGTTTTCGGGCAATCCGGCGGGAGCGAAAGCGCCAAATCCATCCCGGACTTCTCGGGCACCTGGCTGCATACGCTTCCCGGGTTCGAACCGCTGCCATCCGGTCCCACGGCGCTGATCAACCGCTCGCGCCGCGCCAACGGCACCGGCGATATCCTCAGCCTTAACGGCGATTACGCCAATCCTATTCTGAAGCCTGAGGCGGCGGGCGTCGTGAAGAAGCACGCGGAACTCGGGGTGAACGGCATCGGCGATCCGAACCCGCGCAATCAATGTTGGCCTGAAGGCGTGCCTTTCGTTTTCACGAATGGTCCGACGCAGCTGGTGCAACAGCCGGACAAGGTCACCATCCTGTATGCCTATGATCATCAAGTCCGCCGTGTGCGTATGAACCAAACGCATCCGGCACACGTGACCCCGACCTGGTACGGCGACTCCGTCGGCCACTATGAAGGCGACACTCTGGTTGTCGACACCGTGGGCATGAAAGTCGGGAAGTATTCCATGGTCGACTGGTATGGCACGCCGCACACCGAGGCTCTGCACGTGGTCGAACGATATCGCCTGCTTGATTCGGGGGCCGCGAAAGACGGCTTCGAACGGGACGCAAAGCAGCATAACGTCGCCGACGGGATGAGGAATGCGAACTCTCGGGGCAAGTACCTGCAGCTCCAATTCACGGTCGAGGATAAGAATGTCTTCACGACGCCGTGGACCGCGACCATGACGTATGGAGCCGGCGGACCTGACGCCGCCGCCGAATGGACGGAACAGGCTTGCGCGGAAAACATCCAGTGGTACTCGGGAAAGGACGCCGATGTGCCGCGGGCGTCCAAGCCGGATTTCTGATGCCGCTGTAGATGGCGGCCATTAAGCGGCCTGCTGCGTGACAGTGCCTGAGTGGCGATGGCGGCGTCCGGCCCCGCGCGCGTTGCCGATCAGTCTCGTGCCACGGTGACGCGCAAGAAGGTTGCGGGAATTGAGGTGGCTCCTTTGCGCAGGCTTTTGTTTTGGGCATTGAACAGAGCTTCCAGCTCCCTGCGCAGAGCGCCGGATCGACCGATTTTCTCTGCAGCTTCGAAAGCATTCATCGTCGGCCCGTAATATTTGCTGAATGCATCGACGAACTCTTCCGGCGTGCCCGGAAAGTTGAATGTGTAGGCGTCCCTGACGAAGGCTATCTTCTCTTTCGGAACACCGGCGCCCGCAAACCGTTCTATCGCGTCCTTCTCGATCCCCCATGTCATGGGGCTGACGAAGCCTTCGGGCGGCGGCGGCGCGTAGGAGGCGCTGATTTTCAAGATTTGCGCCACCAATGTCGGGTCATTGGGAATCCAGTTTCCCATGACGATTCGTCCGCCTCTCCGGGTCACTCGCACCATCTCTTTGGCCACATCGAAGGGCTTTGGCGCGAACATGGCGCCAAAGATGCTCACGACGAGGTCAAACATGTGGTCCTTCAGCTCATGCAAATTGGAAGCGTCTCCTTCCTGAAATTTGCAGTTCCGCAGATCAAGTTCTTTTGCGCGCTTGTTCCCGGCCTCCACGAGGTTCTTCGCAATATCGGCGCCCAACACCTCGGCGCCGAGTTTCGCCGCCGGTATCGCCGTCGTTCCATCGCCGCATCCGAGGTCCAAGACCTTGAGCCCTTTTGCGATTCCGAGCCCCTGGACAAGCGCCTCGCCGCTCTCCCGCATGCTTTGGGCAATGCGCGTGAAGTCGCCCTTCTCCCAAAGCGCTTTGTTTGGATTCATTGGCTCCCTCCTTTTCGCTCGGCGATATTTGTGTTCGAGCCGCCCCACTTATGGGGTGTTAGAATTTCAACAGGCCCTTCATAGCGGGTTTCCCCGTCTTTGATCGAGATGCTGCAAGACCGGCAATTATCCCAGCCCTATTAGATCTTCCGGAAAAGTAAAAACCCCGCCGGGTTTCCCCAGCGGGGTTCTTCATTGCGTCCCCCAGAGTGGGTTCAGCGGCTGGAAACGCGAAGCGCCGTGCCCTTGGCGGCGTCCGATTGGTCGTTTTCAGCGCTCTGCCCAGGCGCGACCGACTTGGCGACGTCGAACTTCGGCCGGTTGTTGCGGGTCATTTGCGGCGTGTAATTGTGGCGAACGTCCCATGTCGTCGGAGTCGGCGCCGAGCCGACGTTGAACTTCATATTCAGCGCGGGGTTGGCGAAATAATTCGCAGAGGCCGGGCTCACAAACGCGGCGGATACGAGCAGAATCGATATGGCGATTTTTTTGGTTTTCAAAGCAGTTCTCCCTCGGTCGTCGACGTGGGCCAATCCACCCGCGCGCTTTTGACGCAAAGCCGGGGAAAAGGCACGCCATAAGCCCGGACATCGTAAAGCGCGGGTGAACGAAAAAACGGGCTTTTGAGGACAGTCTGAATCAGTCAGACGAACGGGCCCACCAATGATGGGTTCTTCTGGATTGCCGGGGAGGGGCGTTTAGCTGCGCCTTGCGATTCAATGCCTACCCTGCGCTCGAAATTGAGTCTCGATTTTTTCCGCACGGGAATCATATTCGAAGGCGAGCGCCAGCAATTCCGACACCGCCGTCACATTGGTCTGGGCGTCGGCGAACGCGCGGCAGCGCGCGGCCTTCTCCCGCAGCTCTTCGATTTCATCCTGCATGTTGCCCCTCCAATGTGTCGTCAATGGGTGCGGTAACGTGCTAGGGCGGCGTTGGTTTCAATAGCTGGGGCGTGGCGGAAAGATATTCTCGCCGACTCTTTTCTTCACCGGCCGGGAACCAGCCGAATGCACCTGGCGTTTACATGGTGCTCTTACAAGGGCGCGTGCGCTGCGCAGCGCACGGATAGCGAAA
>JAXDMY010000043.1:0-6518 GCA_034665805.1 Alphaproteobacteria bacterium | reverse complement strand
CAATGATCGACGCCACCCTGGTGGAAGCGGCGGCGGCGAGGCCGAGCGGCGATGGGGAAAGCTGCGATGAGGATGCGCGCTTTGCCAAGAAAGAAGGCAAGGCCGGTTCGGTCTACGGCTACAAAGCACATATCGGAATGGATCAGGATAGCGAACTTATCCGCACGGCGCTGATGACACCCGCCAATGTCAACGAGACGACGGTGGCAGACCAACTGATCCGCTTCGACGAGAAAGCCGTCTATGCCGACAAGGCGTATGCCAAGGCCGAGCGGCGTCAGATGCTGAAAGCAGCGGGCATCAAGGATTTCATTATGCACAAGAGTTGGGGCGGGGGACCGAAGCTCTCGCCCTGGCAGCGGGGACAAAATCGCCTCATCGCGCCGATTAGGGCCCGCGTCGAAACGGTATTCGCGATCTTCAAGAAGCACATGGGCTACCGACGTGTGCGATATATCGGGCTCATCAAGAACCAGGCACAGCTTCTGCTTCTTGCGCTTGCCTACAATATGCGTCGCGCAGCCGTCTTGGCCTCTCCATGAGCCCAGTCCCCGCCGTCGTCCCACCGCATACGAACAAAACAGCCTAGCGAACCTGACGTCCGGCGCGTCCAAGCCAGCTCCTTCACACAGAGCGCGCGCTTCCAAACGAATTACGCAACGTTCCCTCAAGGGGAGGGGTAATAATGCGTTACCTCCCCTTGGTGGGGAGGTCGGAGCGCAAAGCGCTCCGGGTGGGGGGATCACTGCTCGCGCAGCCCAATTTGGAAGGATGATTCTCATGTCGGCTTACGATTTCGAATTCACCTCCATCGACGGCCAACCGCTCAAACTGTCGCAATTGGCGGGGAAACCGGTCCTCGTGGTGAACACCGCTTCGCAATGCGGGCTGACGCCGCAATATCGCGGGCTTGAGGCGTTGTGGGAGAAATATCGGAAGCGCGGGTTAGTCGTCCTGGGCGTGCCGTCGAATGATTTCGGCGGTCAGGAGCCGGGCAACGAGGCGCAGATCAAGGAATTCTGCACCAGCAAATACAAGGTCACATTTCCCATGACGGCGAAGAACGCCGTGATCGGCGCTTCCGCGCATCCGCTCTACAAATGGGTGGTTTCGCAAGCGGGAGATGCCGCAGCGCCGCGATGGAACTTCCACAAATATCTGATCGACGCCAAGGGCGAGCTCGCCGGCACCTTCGGATCGAAAGTGGCGCCCGACGACGCCGCTCTCACCACTGCCATCGAAGCGGAATTGAACAAATAGCCCCTGCTTATTTCAGCCGCATCAATTCGGCGGTAGCGCCCATGCGTTCGAACGAAGCGAAGGGACATTTTTCCGCCGCGCGCTGAAACCCGAGCTTTGCGGCGGCTTCGTTGTTGTGGGCGAGATCATATTCGGCGACATAGAAATCCGCATCGCAGACCCGCTCCACGAGCTTTTGCGGATCGCCGAGTTTTGCAGCGGCCGCGACCTCTTCGGGCTTGGCCTGCCCCATCATGAACTTCACCACGGCTCCCGGCCATTGCGCAAGATCGAACTGGGCCGCGTTCTTCGACAGCGAGTGCGCGTCTGTATCGGGAACATTCGCCTTCATGCGCGCGAGCGAAAGCCACAGCGCGTTGTAAGGCCAGATTTTCATCTCGGCGCTTTTCGCAAGGTCCGCGGAGGCTTTTTGCGCATCGCCCTGCACCAGCTCGAAATAGCCGCGATAGGCGAAAGAATCGGACGCGTAGTCGCTGTTCAGGGCCACCGAGCGATTGAGATCGTCTGTCGCGCCGTCATAATCGCCCGTCGTCGCCTTGGCGATGCCGCGATAGGCATAGGCCTGGGCGCGCGACTTGAGATTCAAATCGTCGCTGTTGATCGCATTGGTGAAGAGGCGGATCGCATCGTCATATTTGCCATCCCGCGCCGCCACCACGGCCGCGTTCGCGTCTTCGACGCCTGCGGCGCGAACCATGTCCGCCGGCAGAATGAGAGTAACCAAGGCCAGGAACGCTCTAGCGATTAGGGGCATGATGTCCTCCGAGGCGCCATCCTACCAGAAAGCTTAGGCTCCCGCGCGCACCAGCCAGACCCCGGCGGTGAGGTAAATGCCGCCCGGCCCCAGTTCTTGCGCGAGCCGCGCCGTGACCGCCGCCCTCACCTTTTCGCGCGTTGGCTCGTCGGCATCGGCGAGCGTACGCAGAAGCGGGCCGTTATCGATGCTCGACGAGGCGGCTTCTTCGGGCGTGTTGCCGAGATGGATGCGCGTGTCGAATTTCTCCATTGCGATGGCGTGAAAGCCTGATTGCAGCAGGATGCTCTTCACGCGGTCCGGATTGGCGAAAGAGTAGCGCCCCGGCGCATCGGGGGATGCCGGCGGTGCGGCCGGAAGGAACGGCCGGGCAGCGGCTTCCGGGACCGCCGACCAGGGATTCTCGAATGGATGGCGCCAGCACACGAAGATCAGGCGGCTGCCTGTCTTCATCGCGCTACGGATATTACGGAATGAAGCGGCAGGATCGGCAAAGAACATGACACCGAATTGCGAGAAGGCGAGATCGAAAGTTTCCGTCTCGAAATTGTAATCCGTCGCGTCTGCCTCGATGAAGCGCGCGGAGGCTTTGATTTCCGCAGCACGTTTCCGCGCAACCGCCAGCATGGGGCCGGAGATGTCGATACCGACCGCTTCGCCCGAGGGCGCCACAAGCGCCGCCAATTTCAGCGTCGTCGTGCCGGAGCCGCAGCCGATGTCGAGCACGTTTTCGCCGGGCTTCGGCGCAGCCAGAGCGAGCCCCGCCTCCGTCATGGGGACGTGGTCGCGGTCGCGCTTTTCCTGTTCTCTCGCCCAGATCTTTCCGTGCGGGCCATTCCAATAGGCGATTTGGGCGGCGTTTTCCTCGGCGCTCATGTTTTGGGAGCTTTGCGCTTGCGCGAGGCGAGCGTGCGCAAGCGCAGCGCGTTGAGCTTGATGAACCCCGCGGCATCCTTCTGATCATAGGCGCCGCGGTCGTCTTCGAAGGTGACGAGGTCCTGCGCATAGAGCGAATTGGGAGATGCGCGGCCCACCACCATCACATTACCCTTGTAGAGCTTCAGGCGCACGGTGCCGGCGACAAATTCCTGACTCTTGTCGATGGCGGCCTGCAGCATTTCGCGCTCGGGCGAGAACCAGAAGCCGTTATAGATCAGCTCGGCATAGCGCGGCATCAGCTCGTCTTTCAGATGCGCCGCGCCGCGGTCGAGCGTGATGGATTCGATGGCGCGATGGGCGGCATGGAGAATCGTTCCGCCGGGAGTCTCGTATATGCCGCGCGACTTCATGCCGACAAAACGGTTCTCGACGAGATCGATGCGACCGATGCCATTGGCCTTGCCCAATTCGTTAAGCCGCGTCAGCAGGGCGGCGGGTGATAATTTCTTCCCGTCGACGGAAACCGCATCGCCCTTGTCGAAACCGATTTCGATGATCATCGCTTTGTCGGGCGCTTCCTCGGGCGAGAGCGTGCGCTGATAGACAATCGAATCCGCTTCGACGGCGGGGTCCTCCAGGACTTTGCCCTCGGAGGAAGAATGCAGCAGATTCGCATCGACCGAAAACGGCGCCTCGCCGCGCTTGTCCTTGGCGATCGGAATCTGATGCGCTTCGGCGAAGGCCAGCAGTTTTGTGCGCGAGGCAAGCTCCCATTCCCGCCACGGCGCGATGATCTTGATGTCCGGCTTCAGCGCGTAATAGGAGAGCTCGAAACGGACCTGGTCATTGCCCTTACCCGTCGCGCCATGGGCAACCGCATCGGCGCCGACTTTCTCGGCGATCTCGATCTGCTTCTTGGCGATCAGCGGCCGTGCGATCGAAGTCCCGAGCAGATAGACGCCCTCATAAAGCGCGTTCGCCCGGAACATCGGGAAGACATAATCCTTGACGAATTCCTCGCGTAAGTCCTCGACGAAGATGTTCTCGGGTTTGATCCCGAGCAATTTCGCCTTGGCCCGCGCCGGCTCCAGTTCCTCGCCCTGGCCGAGGTCGGCGGTGAAGGTGACGACCTCGCAGCCATATTCGGTCTGCAGCCATTTGAGGATGACCGAGGTGTCGAGCCCGCCGGAATAAGCGAGCACCACCTTCTTTATGTTTTTCGTCGCCACACACCCCTCCACGCAGCGTAAGTTCATCGGGCTCGGGGTCTATAGGAAGGCCCGCGCTCGCGCAATTAGCGCGCGTGGAACCAGCCGGTAACCGAATAGCGGAAGCCCCCGTAAAGCGCCACCTGGCTTACGGAATGCAGCGCCGGCACGCGGAAGATGTTCAGCGCATTGAAGCAGGGCGAATAGCCTTGCGAGACATTCCCGCGCGCATCGAAGAACTGAAGAATTCCACCCCAATCGGGGCGCCAGCCGGGCGTCATGTTGAGCACATAGGCGGCGAGCCGCTTATGCCCGCCGGTCCTGTCGTCATGCACGGTGAGGAAATCGCCGGGCCGGTAGAGGGTCGCCTGCGCATCGGTTCTATGGATTGCCTCCAACCCCGTGAGCGCGCGGATGAAGGCGAGAAAATGCGGCGCGTTCAGGAACGCGACCAGTTTCCCCAGATAATGATCGGGATTGGGGTAAGGCTCGCCATCGCGCGACAGACGATGATTGTCGAAAAAATATTGGAACGCGGAATGCGCCCGCTCGAAAGCGGCGACCGCAAGCCGGCCGCGTTCTTCGAGCGATACTTTTTCGATGTCGAGGAAATCGGCGCCCTTGTTGAGGGTCAGCGTCCAGGGCGTTTCCTGGTGTAGCGCGTGGTAGAGGCGCACGGCGGAAGGTTCGGTCAACACGCCCGGGATATGGATGCGCCCCGAACGGGCGAATTCCTGCGCCAGGCCTGCGCGGTCAAGCCGCGGATTAAGCTCCGGCAAGGCGTCGGCGGCTTGGACGGCAGGGGGGGCGCTGCTCATGGGCGCAATCGTTCGCCCATTCTTAAGCGCCGCGCAAGATAAGGATAATTACTGAGGCATCCGGGCGGTCATACCAAGCTCGGAAAGGGATCGGCAGGACACCGATCAAGCAGCTGAATCGTAAAGGATTGCAGCTCACCTCGGAGGAAAGCGAACTGGAGGGATATAATCCGTACTTCGTTTCCAGGTCCACGACGGGGTGCAAATACGCAATACGCGATACTCTCGCGTTCTGCGTCCCGATCGTGGAGAAACGTCGCCGGAGCATATCGCCTGATGATATCTTGAGATTTCATCCGGAAAAGCGCGAACGCGACGCCACGAATGCCGTTTCGATCGGCGGCATCCGCATCGGCTTTGGTCACGCGATAGGATATCAGCTCGCATTGTCCGCCGCTCGACCGTACCGCAGTCAATCGGGCGATCTCGACCGGCGGGCTTCGCTCAATGACAACATGGCAGTCCTGCCGGCAATCGCAGGCTTTCCTCGCATCCTGGATGTTCTTGACGAAGATCATCCTGGTCGGATCGCTAACACCGATCGTCATGCGAAGGACCGTGAACAGCTCGCTGAGATCACTCGGTCTCGGCGAGCGCAACGTCAGCAGCAAAAGCGTTAGGAATCCGACGAAAAAAGTGATCCTGCGCGCGCGCAGAGTCACTGAGGCATCCGCGCAAGCTCGGCCGAGCGCATAGCCGCCATGCGGGCCGAGGCGCGTTCCTTCACGCTCGCGCTTTTCAACTGACCGCAGGCCGCCATGATGTCACGCCCGCGCGGCGTGCGGACGGGGCTGGCATAGCCTGCGCGATTGACGATCTCGGCGAATTTTTCGATTCTTTCCCAATCCGAACATTCATACGGCGCGCCGGGCCAGGGATTGAACGGTATGAGATTGATCTTGGCCGGAATGCCCGAGACGAGCTTCACCAGCCCGCGGGCATCGGCAATCGAATCATTGACGCCCTTCAGCATCACATATTCGAAGGTGATGCGGCGCGCATTCGACACGCCGGGATAGGTCCGGCACGCCGCCATCAATTCGGCAAGCGGATATTTCTTGTTCAGGGGCACCAATACGTCGCGCAATTCGTCGCGCACCGCGTGCAGTGAAATCGCCAGCGACGAGCCGATCTCGCTCCCCGCCCGGGCAATCATGGGGACCACGCCCGCCGTCGAAAGCGTGATGCGCCGTTTGGAAAGCGCCAGACCATCGCCATCCGCCACGATGGCGAGCGCCGTTTTGACGTGCTCGAAATTGTAGAGCGGCTCGCCCATCCCCATCATCACCACATTGGTGATCTTCCTATTCTCTCCCGTGGAAGGCCAATCGCCGAGAGCATCGCGCGCCACCATCAACTGGCCGACGATCTCGTAAGGCGTCAAATTGCGCACCAGTTTCTGGGTTCCCGTGTGGCAGAAGCGGCAATTGAGCGTGCAGCCGACCTGCGAGGAAACGCAGAGCGTGCCGCGGTCTTCCTCCGGGATGTAGACGGTCTCGAATTCGATGCCGGGCCCGGTGCGCAGCAGGAATTTGCGCGTGCCGTCCTCGGAGATTTGCTCGGTGACGATTTCCGGCCGCGCCAGCGTGAAGCGCTCCG
>JAXDMY010000042.1:0-6888 GCA_034665805.1 Alphaproteobacteria bacterium | reverse complement strand
CTGGCGATATCCTGATTCAGAATGCTCTAGATGAGCCGAGTGACCGTAATAACTTAGTCTTTCCGGCCCTCTTCAACTACCGGCATTATATCGAGCTGGCCCTTAAGGCTATTATCGAAGCTCACGGTTCATTTGCGGGAGTGTCGCTCGATTCCAAAAGTCACAAGCTCCCCGACCTGTGGCAGCTATTCATGAAAATTGCGACCGCGTTTGGTAACGACAGTTCGGATGCGACAGCCAACGTGGTTGGCGCATGCATTCAGGAATTTGCTTCCGTTGACGCCAGCTCGACAGCGTTCCGTTACGCCTGCAACTTGAACGGTGGCACACCGATCCTACCGACCGGCCAGCTTGATCTCCTGCGCTTACATGACGTTATGAATGGAATAGAAAATTTCTTTCAGTGTGCCGAACTTGACTTCGACCATAAAGCAGAACTCGCTGCGGAAGATGCTTGGATAGCTGCAACATCTGGATAGGATTGCCCGGCCCTTCCCGGCGATTCATGGCGCCCAGTCTTTCCAGCGCGTGAAGCGGCGCTCGACGGCGCGGACGATTTCATTCAATCCGATCGCCATGATGGCGAGCGTGCCGATAAGAGCGAAAAGCGGCGCGGGATCGAATGTCTCGGCGAAGAGTTTGGTGAAATAGCCGACTCCGGCCGTGGACACGTAGAGTTCCGCGAGGATGACGCCGAGCAAGGTCATGGTCATCGACAGCCTCAGGCCGGTGAAGAAGCTCGCCACCATATGGGGGAATGTCACGTTGCGGATAATATCGCTCCGGCGCGCGCCCATGGATCGGGCGGCCTTGAGGTATAGCGGGTTCACGTTCCGCATGCCCGCCACCACGTTGACGAGGATCGGGAACACGCCGTGGCTGAAACCGAAGGCGATCTTGGCTGCGGGTCCGATGCCGAAGCCCAGCGTGAACAAAGGCAGCAGGATGACCTGGGGAATCGCATAAAGCAGCAGGACGACGGGAAATAGGCTGCGGCGGCTCAGATTTGTCGAGCCGATGGCAAGGCCCATGGCAAGCCCCACCACGATCGCCAAAGCATAGGCGGACACCACCTCGAACAACGTCAGCATGATCGCGCCGCGGATCGCCGCATCGGACAAGATGTCCGAGAACAGCGCGCGCACAATCGAAGACGGGGGCGCGATCAGTTCGGAATTGCCGGCAAGCCGCGTCCAAATCTCCCAGAGGACGAGTGCGCCAAGCACGATCAGCCGTCGCGTCCAGACGGCCGTCACGCCATGCGCGAAATATTTTGGAGGGTGCCGCGCGATCACCCGGCCATCCAGCATCTCGGTTTGCGTCAGGCTCATTTCGGCCGCCTCAATACAAACGCATGCGGTTTTCGACCATCGACACCAGCGTGTTGAGCGCCAATGCGGTCGCGATGACGACGACGATCCACGCATACATGCGCGCCGGCTCCATCAATTCGGCGGCAAGCGCAATGTTGCGCCCGACGCCCGATACCGACGAGATGGTTTCGCCTCCCAGCACCGAAGCGAAGCAGATGAAGAACCCGATTCGCAGCCCCGTCAGGATCACCGGGAACGCCGCCGGGAAGAGCACGTGGCGAAACGTGCCAAAGGATGAGAGCCCCATCGACCGGGCCGCGTTCAGATAATTGCGGTTCACGCCGGCAAGCCCCGCGATCGTGTTCAACGCTATCGGAAAGAAGCCATAGGCGGCGCCATAGGCCACCTTGGAAGCTGGCCCGATCCCGAACAACAGGATGAACAGCGGAAAGAACAAGGTGATCGGGATGGCAAAAAACCCGCTGACGATGGGTTCCAGGACCTGGGTGAGAAAGCGCGATCGCGTCACCAGGTAACCGATCAGAACTCCCGAGGTGACCGCGATTCCGTAGGCCTCGCCGATAGTCCTCAGTGTGGTCGCGACCGCCGACCAGAACTGATCGGTCTGCACCAAAGCGATGAAGGCCCGCCAGACCGCTTCCATCGGCGGCACGAACAAAGGGCTGATGGCGCCGGTACGCCCGATAATGAACCAGGCGGCCATCAGACTCGCAAGAAAACCGAGTTGAATTGCACGCGCCGGTAGAGGCGAGGTCTCTTTCATAGCTCTGCCTTGCCCCAGCTCTCCGCCGCGACCATGGCCTGTCGAATCTCGTCATGCAGCGCCGCGTAGCATTGATTGCGCAGCTCGCTGAATCGAGGTTGCAGCATGAACCCGGGCATCCGGGGATGCGGCTCGCCGACATCGATGATGGCTTTGATGCGCCCGGGTCTTGCCGTCATCAGGGCGATCCGATCGGAGAGAAACACGGCTTCGGCGAGGCTGTGAGTGACGAAAATGATGGTCTTGCCGGCTTCCGCCAGCAAAATGGAGAGATCTTCGCCAAGCACCATGCGGCTCTGTTCGTCGAGCGCGGCGAAAGGTTCGTCCATCAGGAGAATTTCGGTTCCGGCGGACAGACCGCGGGCGAGATTGACGCGTTGGCGCATACCGACCGAAAGCTGGCCCGGGTAATGATCGATGAACTCCGCCATGCCGACGGATTTCAGCGCCAGAATCGTACGATCCCGCCATTCCGACCGTGCAACGCCGCGATATTTGAAATTGATGCCGAAATTCTCCGCCACATTGTACCAGGGGAACAGCGTGCTCTCCTGGAACACGAATGCGATCTTGTCGGGCAGTGGGCCCTCGACAACGGCGTCATCCACGGTGACCGCGCCTTCGGTGGGTGCGATCAGTCCCCCGATGATGTTGAGGAGCGTGCTTTTTCCACAACCCGATGGCCCGAGCAGACACAGGAATTCGCCGCGCCTGATGTCCAGCGACACATTGTCGAGGGCAAGCACCGTGTGCGGAGCACCCGGCTCGCCATAGCGTTGGGTGACATTGCGCACGGAGATGGCGACCGAGCTTCCGGCGAGCGCTGCCTTGGGGGAGGGGTGCGCCAAATTCACGGGTCAGTTTATTTTAACCGGCACGAACTTGCCGTTGTAAAGCGCGGACGTTGCGGGAAGGACGTCCAGGATTCCCAAATCCTTGAGAGAGAGCCGGATCATTTCGAGAGCTTGCGGATCGAACTGGCCATCATACGACATCATTCCGGTCTCGATGCTGTAGGTCTCATCGATGATTTTTTCGCTCAGTTTCATGGTGGCCGCGGCCGCCTTCACCGTCTCCGCGCGATGGTCACGCATATAGGCCGCGATGGTGAACCAGCCCTTCAAGAACCGCCGCACCAGATCGGGGTCCTTCTGGATCAGTTCATCGCGGGCAAAGACGACATGCGTGTGAAAATGCGGGACCACATCGCCGAAGGTCGTCAGCACGGTGCCCTGCCCATTGTCCTGGATCTGGTAGGCCTCTTGTACGGATGTGACGGCGCTCGTGAGTTCGCCCGATCGCATGGCCGCGAGCCGGCTGCGCATGTCGCCCATCGGCACGATCTCGATATCGGTTGCCTTCCATTTGTTGGAAGCGGCGATGTTGCGCGCGAGCCAGTCGGTCAGCGACCCCGCCGTCGACACGCCGACGCGCTTGCCTTTCAGCTCGGCGATGCTGGTGACACCACTTCCTTTGGCCACCACGAGCGCCATGTTCGCCGGCCGATTGGCAACGGCGGCGACGGCATGAGCCGGCACACCCTTTGCGGCATAACCCATTCCTGGGCCCGACCCGAAGCCGAAATCGATGGAACCTGCGGCCAGGGCCTGCTGCAGCCGGCCATCGCCCGCAAAGGTGGAAATCTCGGCCTCGAGCCCCACCGATTTCCAGATGCCTTGCTTGACGCCCAATTCGAGTCCCGAGAAGGGAAAGGACGAGATGATCGCCTTGCCGACGCGAACCTTCTTCAGCTCTTGCGCCAAGGCAGCCGCCGGCAAACCCGATGCCAAGGCGACGCCGGATGCGAACAGGGCCAGGACGTCACGCCGGCTGGTTTGCATCCTCCCGCCCCTCATGGTCTAGCGCCCACCGCGGGCTTCTTGTTGCGAAGATTTGCAGCTTGGATGGCAGGAAGCAAGCTGCGGGACGAGGGTAAGGATCATCCTGCGGACCTTGCCCGCTACGGGCGAAAGGGGCATTTTGCGGCCCACATATACGCATGCAAAAAGTCTGGGAGGGGCCCATGGAAAATAAGGGTTTTGGCCGGCGGGAATTCTTGAAAACCGCCGTGGTCGGCGGCGCCGCGGCCGCATCGCCGAGCATTCTGACCGAGCCTGCACAGGCGCAGACCGCCACGGCGCCGGCCGCGCCGGGCTACGCGTTTCTCAATCTGGACGAGGCGGCCTTCGTGGAGGCACTGGTGAACCACATGGTGCCCGCCGATGAGCTGACGCCGAAGGGTACCGACATCGGAATCAATGTCTTCATCGATCGCGCGCTCGGGGGCGCGTGGGGCAAGGGCGACCGCCTCTATATGCAAGGTCCGTGGAAGCCGGGCGTGCCGAGCCAGGGCTATCAATTGCCGCTCACACCCGCGCAGCTTTATCGCGCCGGCATCGAGGCGACCAATGCGTATTGCGCCAAGACCTATCGCAAGTCGTTCGACAGGCTCGATGAAAAACAGAGGGAAGAGGTGCTCGTCGGCCTCTCCACCGCCAAGATCACTTTCGACAACGGCCTGCCGGTCCGCGCGTTCTGGACCACGCTGTATCAGAGCGTGATGGAAGGCATGTTCTCCGATCCGATCTATGGCGGCAATCGCAACAAGGCGGGCTGGCGGCTGATCGGCTTTCCCGGCGTGATCGCGGTGCACCGCGAGGACATCGTGAAATATCGCGACAAGGAATTTCCGGCCGAGCCGCTCGGCATCGCGGATCTGAGCTGAAGGGGGGGCGGATATGGTCACGAAACTGAAGGACGTCGATGTCGTCGTCATCGGCTTGGGGTGGACCGGCGGCATACTCTCCAAGGAATTGGCGGAAGCGGGATTGAAAGTGGTCGCGCTCGAGCGCGGCGCGATGCGCGACACCAGCAAAGACTATTCGCTGCCGAGCATCCGCGACGAACTCCGTTATGTGACCCGCCACGATTTGATGATGAACACGGCGCGGGACACGCTCACCATCCGCAACAATCCTTCGCAAGAGGCGCTGCCCATGCGGCGTCTGGGGTCGTTTCTGCCCGGCGATGTGGTGGGCGGCTCTGGTGTGCACTGGAGCGGCCACACCTGGCGCTGGACCGACATGGAATTCAAGATTCGCTCGATGTACGAGGAGCGCTACGGCAAGAATTTCATCCCCGCCGACATGACGATCCAGGATTGGGGCATCACCTATGCCGAGCTTGAGCCCTATTACGACAGGTTCGAGCGCCAGGCGGCGGTTTCGGGCAAAGCGGGGAATCTGCGCGGCCAGATTCAGACGGGTGGGAACCGCTTCGAAGCACCGCGCGCGAACGAATACGCCCTTCCGGCACTGACCCCGATTCTCTCCAGCGAAGTGTTCGGAGAGGCGGCGAAAAATCTCGGCTATCACCCGTTCCCGCGGCCGTCGGCGAACGCCTCGCAAGCCTACACCAATCCGGACGGGGCGAAGTTCGGCGCCTGCCAATATTGCGGCTATTGCCAGCGCTTCGGCTGTGAGGCGAATGCCAAAGGCAGCCCGCATGTGGCCGTCATCCCGATGGCCATGAAGAATCCGAACTTCGAGCTGCGCGCCCATTCCTGGGTGACGAAGATCATCAAGGATTCGGACGGCAAGCGTGTCACGGGCGTCGCCTATACCAACATCCTGAACGGCGAGGAGTTCGAGCAGCCCGCGGGCATGGTCATGCTGACCGCCTATGCCATCAACAATGTCCATCTGATGCTGCTCTCGGGCATCGGCCAGCCCTATGACCCGGTGACTCAGACGGGCGTCATCGGCAAGAATTATTGCTACCAGACCGGCGCGGGCGCCCGGCTCTTCTTCGAAGGGCGCCATTTCAATCCGTTCATGAATGCGGGCGGATCGAATATTTCCATCGACGACTTCAACACCAATTGGGATTTCGACCGCGGTCCGCATGATTTCGTCGGGGGAATCACGATCGGGGCCGGATTCAATACCGATCTTCCCATCGGCTACCGGCCGGTGCCTGCCGGCACGCCGCAATGGGGCAAGGCCTGGAAGGCGGCGACCAAGAAATATTACCAGGCCGCGATGAATGTCGGCTCGAGCGGCAGCGTCATGGCCAACCGCTACAATTATTTCGATCTCGACCCGACCTACCGCAATGCATTCGGCCAGCCGCTGATGCGCATGACCTTTGATTACCAAGAGAATGAGCACAAGCAGGGCCGTTACGCGGCCGAGATGGTCAACACCATCGCGCGTTCCATGAAACCCACGATCCTGAATGAAGCTTCGGCCCGCACCGATCCCTGGAGCGTGGTGCCTTATCAGAGCACGCACAATACCGGGGGCACCGTCATGGGCACGAACCCCAAAGAGAGTGCCGTGAACAAATATCTGCAGAGTTGGGATTGCCACAATCTGTTTGTGGTGGGCGCAAATGTGTTCGCGCACAATTCGTCTTACAATCCCACAGGACCGGTGGGGGCGCTTGCCTATTGGACGGTGGATGCGATCAAGAACCGCTATCTCAAGACTCACGGTCCATTGGTGCAGGCATGAAGAGGCGATCCATCCGGGGAACGGCGGGTTTGTGTGTGGCCGCGCTTATCGCCGTGGCGGGCACGGCGAATGCCGCCGATCCCGGGCGCGGCGAGAAACTATTCGTCGAATGTGCGAGCTGTCATTCGATCGAAAAGGGCGTCGATGGCGTGGGACCCAGCCTGTTTGGCCTCTTCCAACGCAAGGCGGGCGAAGTGGCCGATTTTCGCTATTCGCCCGCGCTCAAGCGCAGCGGCATCACATGGACCGCACAAACGCTGGATCGCTATATCGCCGA
>JAXDMY010000041.1:0-7637 GCA_034665805.1 Alphaproteobacteria bacterium | reverse complement strand
GTGATCGCATGCAAATCGACCACACAATAGATGCAAGGCATGCGATCCTGCAGCCGCACCCAATTCTTCATCGCGCCAAGATAGTTTCCGAGATGAAGCTTGCCGCTCGGCTGGATGCCGGAAAAGGCCAGCGGTTTATGTGTGACGGAATCATTCATGGCGCAAAATCCGGATAGGCCGCGCCTTATCGCCGAGCCTGCCGTCTACATCAAGCCTTGCCTTCCAGGGCTTTCATCAGCCTCGCTTCGATGGAGGCGAGGCGTTCGGGATGCGTCACTTTGTGGCCGAAGACGTCGCGCACGTAAAAAGTGTCTACCGCCAGCTCGCCATAAGTGGCCACGATGGCAGAAGAAATGCTCATACCCGCTTCGAACAGGGTGCGCGTAATCTCATAGAGCAGACCGACGCGGTCTAAGCTTTCGACCTCGATCACCGTGGAGGCGGTCGAGGCTTCATTGTCGAAATTGATGCGCCGGGGGATCTTGAACGCTGCCGCGCGGCGTCCCGGAGGCCGTTTGGCAAGGAGGGCGCGCGGCATGATCTCGCCTGTCAGGGTCTTGACGATAGTCTGTTTCAGCCTTTCGATGCGGCCGCCATCGCCGAATGGACCGCCTGCCGCGTCCTGGACCTGGAACACGTCGAGGGCATAGCCGTCCGAAGTGGTGAAAATCTTCGCTCCGACGATCGAGCCGTTGGAAACGGAAATGGCGCCGGCCAGACGCGAGAACAAACCCGGGTGGTCGGGCGTGTAGATGACGATCTCGGAGACCGAATTCGAGAGGTCCCCTCGCGTGCCCACCACCACCTGTTCGTTCTTCTCATCGGCGTTGCGCATCAGGCGCGCATGAAATTCCAGCTCGTCCGCATCGAAAGCCAGCCAGTAGCTGTCGTAATGGCGTGAAAGCGCGCGGCGGCGTGCGCTTTCCGGGAAGTTGGCGAGCTTCTCCTCGAGTGCACGTTTGGCGTCCTCGATGCGCGTGCTGCGCGCCGGCGAGGAGTCGCCACCGGACATCAGGGTTTCGGCCTCGAAATAGAGTTCGCGCAAGAGCTGCGCCTTCCAGCCATTCCACACGCCCGGGCCGACCGCGCGGATGTCGGCAGCGGTGAGAATCAGCAACATCCGCAAGCGTTCGGGCGTCTGCACCACATGGACGAAGTCCTGGACCGTCTTGGGGTCGGAGACATCGCGTTTCTGCGCCGCGTCGCTCATCACCAAATGATGACGAACGAGCCAAGACACCGTCGCGGTATCCGCCGACGAAAGCCCGAGCCGCGGACCCACCGATTCGGCCAGCGCCCCACCCATCTCGGAATGGTCGCCCGGCAGTCCTTTCGCCATGTCGTGCAGCAGGATGGCGACGTAGAGCGCCTCGCGCGACTTCACCCGCTTGATGAGATCGCTCACCAAGGGAAGCTCCTGCCGCAATTCGCCGCGCTCCATGCGCGCGACGTTCCCGACCGCCACCAATAGATGCTCGTCCACCGTGTAATGGTGATACATGTTGAACTGCATCAGCGCGACGACACGGCCGAATTCGGGCATGAAGCGGCCCATGACGCCTGCTTCGTTCATCCGCCTGAGCGCGCGTTCGGGATCGCGTCGCGAGCACAGAATATCGAGAAACAGCCGGTTGGCCTGTGGGTCATTGCGCAAATTGTCGTCGATCAGATCGAGCTGACGCGTCACGCTGCGCAATGTCGCAGGATGTACGTCCAGGCCCTTCGCATCGGCGATATGGAACAGGCGGATAAGGTTGACTGGATCCTCGCGGAACAGGCCGGAACGCGCGGTAAGCCGTCCGTTGTCGACGAAAAAATCATCGTTCGAGGAACGCAATTTGAGGAACCCGGGCAAGAGCCGCGTCAATGAAGGATGGCTCTTGCGGTTCTGTTCCTCGAGCGCAGCGCAGAAGATGCGGGTGAGATCGCCGACGTCCTTCGCGACCAGGAAGTAGCTGCGCATGAAGCGTTCGACGGCCCGGTGTAGATTGGCGTCGGCGTAGCCCAGCCGCTTGGCGAGCTCGGGCTGCATGTCGAAGGATATCCGTTCCTCGGCCCGGCCGGCGAGATAATGCAGATGGCAGCGTACCGTCCACAAGAAGGCTTCCGCTTTCTGGAACGTCTTGAATTCGTCTTTGGTGAAGACGCCGTGATGGACGAGGTCGCTCGCATCTTCGACGCGGTATAGATATTTGCCGATCCAATAAAGCGTCTGCAGGTCGCGCAGCCCGCCCTTGCCGTCCTTGACATTGGGCTCGACCAGATAACGGCTTTCGCCTTGGCGTTTGTGCCGCTCGTCGCGCTCGGCGAGCTTGGCTTCGACAAAATCCTGCCCATTGCCGGTCGCGATATCGCTCCAGAATTTCTTGCGCAGCTCATCGTAGAGCTGGCGGTCCCCCCACAGAAACCGCGCTTCCAAAAGCGAGGTACGGATCGTGATGTCCTGTTTGGCTAGGCGCACGCATTCCGGTACCGAACGGGTCGCGTGGCCGACCTTCAACCCGATGTCCCACAACATATGCAAGATGAATTCGATGACACTCTCGTCCCATGCCGTCTCCTTGAACGGCCGCACGAATAAGAGATCGATGTCGGAGGCCGGCGCCAGCATTCCACGGCCATATCCGCCGGTGGCGACGATCGCCAGGCGTTCAGACGTTGTCGGATTGGGCGCCAGGTAAAAATGGCGGACCGCACAATCGTACAGCACCTGAATTGTCGTGTCTTGCAACGCGGAAAGCGCGCGCGCCACCGAAAGGCCGGGACTCACCCCCGATTCCATCCCCGCCTTGACCCGCTCGCGGGCGGCCAGAAACGCGGTGCGGATGGTTGCGAGGGCAGCCTTTCGCAACGCGGCCCTGTCGCCACCCGAGGAACGCGCGAGCGCGTTCAGGTCGCGGCGCAGGGCGTCACCGTCCAGCGGCTGACCGCCGTCCATCACCGTCGTGGACAGGATTCCTGCGTCGGCACCCATCAGGTTCATCCACACATAGAAGGCCGCCGGCCCCTCAAAGGCAAGGCGCGGCATTGCAACTGGGGCCGAGCGTTACAAGATGTACGTTAATTCATGGCTCGCGGAACTTCGACAAGGCCCGCGCCAGCATGTAGAGAGGGTTCATGCCAAGGACCGTGAAAACCGTTCTCGTGACCGGCGCCGCCAAGCGTCTTGGCCGCGCGATCGCGCTCCATCTGGGCAAAGCGGGCTGGTCGGTCGCCGTTCATTACAACAAATCGCAAGCCGAGGCCGAGGAGACGGTTTCGGCCCTGCATGCAATGGGCGTGCATGCGGCGGCGTTGAACGCCGATCTTGCCTTGGAAGACGACACCCAGAGGCTTGTCGCGCGAGCAAATCAAGCGGTCGGACCATTGACGGCATTGGTGAACAACGCATCCGTGTTTGAAAGCGATACCCTTGCGAGCCTGACGCGAGAGTCCTGGGACAAGCACATCGAGACCAATCTGCGCGCGCCTTTGGTTCTTAGCCAGAATTTCGCGGAGCAGCTTCCGACAACCTCGGAAGGCGCCATCGTCAATTTGCTCGACCAGCGGCTCTTGAAGCCGACGCCGCAATTTCTTTCCTACGGCGTCAGCAAAGCGGGGCTTCATTGGTTGACGGTGACCCTGGCCCAAGGGCTTGGGCCTCGCATAAGGGTGAACGCCGTGGCCCCAGGACCCACTTTGCGCAATGCGCGCCAGAGCGAAGCCCATTTCAAGCGCCAGCAGGCCTCCACGATTCTCGGGCGCGGCGCATTGCCGGAGGACGTTGCCGCCGCGACTCAGTATCTGCTTGAAGCGCGTGCGGTAACCGGTCAAATGATCGCCGTCGATGGCGGCCAGCATCTCGTGTGGCGAACCCCCGACGTCACGGGTGGGGAATGAGCAACAGGAAAGTGGTCGTCCTGATTCGCGATCTCGAGCTCTTGGCGCGAATCGGCGTGCATGGCCATGAACAGGGCAAGCTGCAGCCGGTGCGCATCAATGTGGCGCTGACCGCGGAGATAGGCGCAGGCGGCGACAGGCTGGAAAACGCCGTCGACTACGAAGCCGTTGCGGACAAGATTCGCGCCCTCATCGCCGCCGGCCACATCAACCTTGCGGAAACCTTGGCCGAGCGGATCGCCGCTGCCTGCTTCGAAGACAAGCGGGTGAGACACGCGCGCATTCGCGTGGAAAAACTGCACGCGCTTCCCGGCGCCGAAGCCGCCGGCGTGGAGATCGAGCGCGACGCGCCTAAGCCCTAAGACCTGCCGCCTTCCACCGGGCAGCCCTCGGCGCGCCAGCGCAGCATGCCGCCTGACAGATTGGCAACTCGGTCGAATCCCGCCTGCTGCAGAATCGCAGTCGCCTGCGCCGAGCGTCCACCGGCGCGGCAGACCGCAACCACCGGACGGTCCTTCGCGAGCTCGCCCGTTCGTCCCGACAATTCGCCCAACGGGATCAGTTTCGCGCCGCGGATGCGTCCCAGGGGCCCGGTGTATTCGTCCGGCTCGCGCACATCCAGGATCTGGACTGCCGCCAAATTGTCTTCGAGCCAGGTGGGCTGCAATTCCCACACGCCGGCAAAGGTGCAGCTGAGCGGCGCCCAATCGGGATCGTTCATCGGTTGATTCTCCTCAGGTCTGCCGCATTTCAGATTGGCAGGCACGGCGATGTCGATTTTTTTGGGATGGGCAAGATGCAGACCCTTCATGAGGCCCACAAAATCATTCTCCGAAAGTGCTCCGCCCAACCGCGGATTGAATTGCTTTTCCTCCGCGACGCTGGTCACGGTCAGGCCGCGATAATCATGCGCCGGATAGAGAAGGCACGTATCGGGCAGGGTGAAAAGCTGCAGGTGTACCGATCGGTACATCGCACGCGAATTGCCTTCCTGGAAATCCGTCCGCCCGCTGCCCCGAATGAGGAGACAGTCCCCGCAAAACGCCATGGATTCGTCGTCCAGGATATAGCTGACGCAGCCCAAAGTGTGGCCGGGCGTGCTCCTCGTCTCGACGTAATGCTCACCGAAACGAACCTTGTCGCCATGCTCGAGGTAAAGGTCGGCGCCCTTCGCTCCGCTGGCCGCGGACACCGCGATGCGGCTTTCCGTGCGCGCTTTCAAAAGCGTTGCGCCTGTCACATGATCGGCATGGACATGGGTTTCCAGCGTATAGATGAGATTGAGGCCGAGTTCCTGCAGAAGCGCGCTATCGCGCCGCACCTGCTCGAACACCGGATCGATCAGGATGGCCTCGCCACTTTTGCCGCACGCCAAGAGATAGGTGTAAGTGGCCGATTGCGGGTCGAACAATTGCCGAAAAATGAGCGCCATCACACTTCCTTGCAAATGGCCGGCGCTTTGGGGCGCAAACGAACCCGCCCGATGTATTATATTGGTTTGTCATGGATGAAAACTCACCCGGCCCGACGCCCGATCCCAACTCGGACGCTCCTTCGCAAGCGCCGCTGAAAGGCGCGGCGCGGATCGAGGCCTACCTCAAGACGCTGCCCGACGGCCCGGGCGTCTATCGCATGCTCAATGCGAAGGGCGAGGTGCTTTACGTGGGCAAGGCCAGCAGCCTCAAGAAGCGCGTCGCCGCCTATGCCAAGCCGACGAACCAGTCTTACCGCATTGCGCGGATGATCTCCGAGACGGCCGAGATGATCTTCATTTCCACGGCCTCGGAAACCGAAGCGCTGCTGCTCGAATCCAACCTCATCAAGCGGCTGAAGCCCCGCTACAATGTCTCCTACCGCGACGACAAGAGTTTCCCGAACATCTTGTTGCGCAGCGATCACGCTTTCCCGCAGGTCCTGAAGCATCGCGGCGCCAAATCGCGCGAGGGCATCTATTTCGGCCCCTTCGCCTCGGCCGGCTCCGTGAACATGACCTTGAACACGCTGCAGCGCGCCTTTCTCTTGCGCTCTTGCTCGGACGCGGTGTTCGAAGGGCGCACCCGCCCCTGCCTGCTCTATCAGATCAAGCGCTGCAGCGCGCCCTGCACGGGGCGGATCGACGCCGAAGGATATGCGGCGCTGGTGGATCAGGCGAAGAGCTTCCTCACCGGCAAGAGCCGCTTGGTCCAGGACCAGCTCGCGCAGGACATGCAGCACGCCTCGGAAGCCATGGATTTCGAGACTGCCGCGCAATTGCGCGACCGCATCCGCGCCATGAGCCAGATTCACGCCCGCCAGGGGATCAATCCGACCAGTTTCACCGAAGCCGACGTGTTCGCGCTGCACCGGGAAGGCGGGCAATCCTGCGTTCAAGTGTTTTTCTTCCGCGCCGGCCAAAACTGGGGCAACAAGCCCTATTTTCCGCGTCACGCGGCGGACCTCTCGAATGGTGAAGTGCTGGGCTCATTCCTCGGGCAGTTTTACGACACGCGGCTGGCCCCTTCGCTCATTCTCCTGAACGAGGATGTGCCGGAGAGGACCCTGCTTGCCGAAGCCCTGTGCATCCGCGCCGGCCACAAAGTCGAAATCGCCATTCCGCTGCGCGGCGAGAAGCGCGAGATCGTGGACGCAGCGCTGCAGAACGCCCGGGCACAGCTCGCGCGCAACCAGGCCGAAAGCGCAAGCCAGCTCGCGCTGCTCGAGGGCGTCGCCCAGACGTTCGGCCTGGATGCGCCGCCCAAACGCATCGAGGTCTATGACAATTCGCACATCCAGGGCGCCAACGCCGTGGGCGCCATGGTTGTCGCCGGTCCGGAGGGCTTTCAGAAGAGCGAATACCGCAAATTCAACATCAAATCCCAAGATCTGACCCCGGGCGACGACATCGGGATGATGCGCGAAGTGCTGACTCGCCGCTTCGGGCGGCTGGTCCGCGATACGGGGGCGGAAGAAACCGCCGGCGACAAATGGAGCAAATGGCCGGACCTCGTCCTGATCGACGGCGGGGAAGCGCAACTGGAAGCGGCCCATGCGGCCCTCGCCGATGTCGGTATCGATGACGCCGTGGTCGTGGGGGTGGCCAAAAGCATCGAGCGGGAAGCCGGACGAGAGCATTTCTACCGCCGAGGTCAGGCTCCATTCCGCCTCGATGCCAAGAGCCCGGTGCTCTATTACCTGCAGCGCCTGCGCGACGAGGCCCATCGTTTTGCCATCGGTGGCCACCGCAAACGCCGCGCCAAGGCTATGGGGGCAAGCCCGCTGGAAGAGATCCCAGGCGTGGGCGCCCGGCGAAAAAAGGCGCTTCTCAGCCATTTTGGCTCGGCCCGGGGGGTGGCCCAGGCGAGTCTCGGCGATCTGGAAAGCGTGGAAGGGGTGAGTTCCGCACTGGCACGCAAGATTTATGACTTTTTTCACCCTGATTAGAGTGGAGAAAAAGCCGGGACAGCCTGACTTCCGCTCCGTCTCTCCTGTAGACTGCCACCATGTCGTCGCTGCCCAATAGCCTGACCATCTCGCGCATCGCGCTGGTGCCCCTGTTCGTGGCGGCGTTTTTCCTGCCCGAAGAGCCCGGCCGCTGGATCGTCTTCCTGCTGTTCTGCCTGGCCGGGCTTACCGCTGCGGTCGACGGCATGATCGCGCGCAAGCTCAAGGCGGAATCCTCATTGGGGCGCATGCTGGACCCGATCGCCGACAAGCTGATCGTCTCCGCGGCTCTTCTGATGCTGACCGCCGACCGGACCCTGCAAGGCATCCATTTGGTG
>JAXDMY010000040.1:0-3334 GCA_034665805.1 Alphaproteobacteria bacterium | reverse complement strand
TGCCTTCAACGGCCGCCGGCCGGCCCCGCGTTCCGCTGCGTTCCTTGCCCCACCGCAGCCGGTATTATCGAACCATCTTCATCTCCGACACCCATCTGGGTACGCGTGGCTGCAAGGCCGAGCTGCTGGCGGATTTTCTCACCCATCATGAGTGCCGCACTCTGTACCTTGTCGGCGACATCATCGATGGCTGGGCTCTCAAACAAGGCTGGTTCTGGAGCCCGGAGCACAGCCGCGTCGTGGACCTAATCCTGCGCAAGGTCGCCCAGGGCACGCGCGTCATCTACGTTCCGGGCAATCACGATGAAGCCTTCCGGAAATATTGCGGGCTCGTGTTCGCGGGCGTTGAATTAAAGCGCGAAGCCATTCACGAGACCGCCGATGGACGATCGCTGCTGGTGATCCATGGCGACCATTTCGATGCGATTGTCACTTGCGCGCGCTGGCTGGCGCTGCTCGGCGACCGTGCCTACACCCTGGCGCTGGTCCTCAACGACGTCTTTAACTGCGCCCGCCGGCGTTTTGGCCTGCCTTATTGGTCGCTCTCGGCCTATCTGAAGCGCAAGGTAAAGAATGCCGTCTCCTACATCTCCAGCTTTGAGCATGTGCTGGCGCGGGAGGCGAAAAACCGCGGCCTGGACGGCGTTGTCTGCGGTCATATCCACCACGCCGAAACCAAGATGATTGACGGTATCCTCTACTGCAATGACGGGGATTGGGTTGAAAGCTGCACCGCGCTCGTCGAAGATGCACGCGGCCGGCTGGAGATTGTCGAGTGGACGAAAGTGGCCACGGAACATGAATTCGTCTCGAGGGAACTGACCCATGTCCCTCCTGACTACGTGGCTGCTTGAGGCGGCGATGATGCTGGGCATGGACGCGAAAGCCCATGCCGGTTCGCGCGTGCCTTCTCGCGCCAGGGCCGGATTCGGGAAGTCTTTGAGGATTCTGATCGTCACGGATGCCTGGGCCCCGCAGGTCAATGGCGTCGTGCGCACGCTCGAAATGCTCGGGCGCCAGCTTGACCTGATGGGTCACAAGGTGCGTTACGCGACAGCCGAGAATCACACGACCCTGCCGCTTCCCACCTATCCGGAAATTCGTTTGGCGCTCTTCCCGCGTCAGACCATTCTCGATGCCATCGACAATTTCCTGCCCGATGCGATCCATATCGCAACCGAAGGAACCATGGGTCTATCGGCCCGCGCGATCTGTCTTGAGCGCGGCCTTGCCTTCACGACGTCATTCCACACGCGCTTTCCGGACTATGTGCATGCGCGCTTTCCCTTCATACCGGAGAGCGCCGTCTATAGCGCGCTCAGAACTTTTCATGCGCCCGCTTCGGCGACCATGGTTTCCACGCTTTCCTTGAAGCGCGAACTGGAAACGCATGGCTTTGCCAATATGCTGCTGTGGTCGCGCGGCGTCGATGCCGAGCAGTTCAGGCCCGACGCGAGGGGCGATTCTTACGGGTTTGACGCCGGCTCTTCGCTACCGGTTTTCCTCTATGTCGGTCGGCTCGCGGTCGAGAAGAACGTGGAAGCCTTCCTTAGCCTGGATCTTCCCGGTACCAAACTGGTGGTGGGCGATGGACCGCAGCGCGCCGAGTTGGAGGCGCGTTTCCCGAGGGCGCGATTTCTTGGACAGCGAACCGGCAATGAGCTTGCGCGCATCTATGCCTCGAGCGACGTTTTCGTCTTTCCCAGCCGCACCGATACCTTCGGGCTGGTGCTGTTGGAAGCACTGGCCTCCGGCACGCCGGTGGCGGCCTATCCCGTCCAGGGACCCCTGGACGTGCTTTGCGATTCATCCATCGCCGCGCTGGACGAGGATTTGCACGCGGCCTGCCTTAATGCCCTGACCATCCGCCGCGAAGACTGCCGGGCCTTTGCGCTCACCCGGTCCTGGCGCGCCAGCACCGAGCAATTTCTCGCCAATCTCGTGCCGGCGGGCTGATTTTGCGGTACTCCCGAGAGGCCAACACGGGAACGGGCCCGAGCTTGGCCTTAAGGCTGTACCATTGCCCCGTCGCAATCGCGCCTATATAAGCCCCGACCCCCCTTGCCCCAGGTTCGCATGGACATTCGCAATATCGCCATTATCGCCCATGTCGACCATGGCAAGACCACGCTTGTCGATCAGCTCCTGAAACAGTCCGGCGCGATCAGGGATTATCAGCATGTTCAGGAGCGTGCGCTCGATTCCAACGATCAGGAACGCGAGCGTGGCATTACGATCCTGGCCAAATGCACCAGCGTCGAATGGAATGCCACTCGCATCAATATCGTGGACACGCCCGGTCATGCGGATTTCGGCGGCGAGGTCGAGCGCATTCTCTCCATGGTGGATGGTGTCGTTCTCCTGGTAGACGCCGCCGAATCGGTGATGCCGCAAACGAAATTCGTGCTGTCCAAGGCCCTGAAAATCGGTCTGAAGCCGATCGTCGTGATCAATAAGATCGACCGGCAAGACGCGCGCGCCCATGAGACGCTGGAAGAGATATTCGATCTTTTCCTCGCACTGGAAGCCAATGACTACCAGCTCGATTTCCACGTGCTCTACGCCTCGGGACGACAGGGCTGGGCGGTGGGCGATCTGAAGGACGAACACAAGGATCTATCGCCTCTGTTCGCGCGCATCGTTGCCGACGTTCCCTCACCCAAGGCGATGGAACGCGCAGGAGATGCCTATCCCTTCGCCATGCTGGTGACGACGCTGGAGGCCGACCCCTATCTTGGGCGCGTGCTGACGGGGCGCATTGAATCGGGCGCCATCACGATGAATCGCGGCATCAAGGCTCTGGCGCGCGACGGCAGCGTCATCGAGCGGGCGCGCGCGACCAAGCTGCTTTCCTTCCGCGGGCTGGCGCGGGTGCCGACCGAACGGGCCGAAGCCGGCGACATCGTGGCGATCGCGGGACTTCAGGACGCGACGGTGGCGGACACGCTGTGCGACATCGAGGTGGAGACACCTTTGCCCGCACACCCGATCGATCCTCCGACCCTCGCCATCACGCTCACGGTGAATGATTCCCCGCTCGCGGGGCGCGAAGGCGACAAGGTGCAGAGCCGGGTCATCCGCGAGCGGCTCCTTCGCGAGGCCGAAGGCAATGTCGCGATTCATGTGCGCGAAACGGGGGAAAGCGCCTATGAGGTCGCCGGACGCGGCGAACTGCAATTGGGCGTGCTGATCGAGACCATGCGCCGCGAAGGCTTCGAGCTGGCGATCTCGCGTCCGCGCGTGCTCTATCAAAACGATTCGGTGACCGGAGAGCGCCTCGAACCGATCGAGGAAGTGACCATCGATGTCGATGAACCCTATGCCGGCGTGGTGA
>JAXDMY010000039.1:0-4553 GCA_034665805.1 Alphaproteobacteria bacterium | reverse complement strand
GCGATCAGGGACGGCGCATCGGGAACCTCGGTCAATCAAAGCAACGCCAAGATTGCCTCCATCGAGATCATCGAAAGCGAATTTCCCACCCGCGTACAGCGCTTCGAACTGATCAAGGATTCCGGCGGCGCTGGAAAATTCCGCGGCGGCCTCGGCATCGTCCGGGAATATATCAATCTTGCCGATGCGCGGTTCTCCATCCGCTCATCGAAACATGTGATCGCGCCCCATGGCGCGGCGGGCGGTGGGCCCGGGCGGACGGGCGACCTCACAATCAATCCCGGAACGGCGGAAGAAAACCACCTTCCGACGCGCTATGCCGATTATCCGCTGAAGGCGGGCGATATTTTCCGGCTTGAGACGCCGGGCGGTGGCGGGCTTGGCGACCCGTTCGAACGCGAGCCCAAAAAAGTGCTCGACGACGTTGTGCAAGGTTATGTCTCGCCGCAGCGCGCCGAGCGCGATTATGGCGTTGCCATCGTGAAACAGGGCCGGAAATGGGAAATCGACGAAGCGGCGACGGCGCGCCTGCGCGTCAGGAGGGAGGCCGGTCCCAGCTAAAGATCACCAGGGCATATTTCCAAGAGCCGTCGCTCTCTTTGCGGAAGAAGTTGGTGAATTTGCCGGGCCCGGAGAGCATTTTTCCTCCACCCTTGGGCATCATGTCCATGGTGAAGATGCCTTGGGCGAAAGCCTGCTGGCCAAAGGTCTGTACGTCATCGAATTTGGACGCGATCCGAAGGTTGAAGGGATCGAAAAACGCCATCTTCGCCGCCCCGACCGCGGTTTCCCTTCCAATGAATCTCGGCGCATCGGGCACCGCGAATATGAAGTCTTCCGTCAAGAGGTTCGCCCAACCATTGAGGTCGCCGGCATTGATCGTCGCAACAAAGTCGTCGAGACACTTGTTGATGGCAGCCAGATCTTCCGACAGTTCGGCTCCCGAGCCGGACGAGAAGCCGGCGCGCGAAAGATCGCTGTTCCAGATCCCGCGTGCGACTTTCCAGTTGCCGTCCGCCTGACGCCGCCAGATCCAGATGCCTTTGCCTTCGTCGTGCACAGGCCTGCCGCCGCGCTTGGGCATGCTGTCCAAGACCCAGCGGTGCTGATCGATGGCGACATCGCCCATCAGCTCCAGCTCCTCCGGAAATACGAAGAAGAGCGATTTCGCGGCGGCAAATCCCTCGCGCCAGAATTGACAATGCGCGTCGACACCGCGGATCGCAGGCCGATTGGGCGCCATGCCGACAGCGTCGGCGGCAGTATATCCACTCATCGCCGCGATGTCTTCGCGGTTGAACGCGGCGACGTACTCCGCCCGCCGCTTCTCGATGATGTCTCTATCGCTCGCCGTCAACGGAACGTCCCATCAATACAGTTGCGCAGCCACGCCATGCTCGCATATCGGGTAAGGCGCTCATAATCAAGCGGACCCGGTCCGCACGCCCGCTGAAAAGGGCATTTACCAAAATTTTCCAATGGATTTTCCGCCGCTCGCCTCGCCTGTTTGTGGTACCAAAAATGCAGCTTAGCTGCGGGAAAGCTCTCTCCCTACCCAGACGCGGCGATAGGATAAAGGAAAGCTTGATGGATAAGGATCGAGTCAAGAACACCGGCATCATTGGCCTGGGCGCCATGGGCTATCAGATGGCCCGTCACATGGTGAGGAGAGGCTTCGCCGTCACCGGTTATGATGTGGCGCCTGAAGCGGCAAGCCGCGCCAAGGAAGCGGGGATCAGGATTGCCGCCAATCCGGCCGATGTCGGAGCAGCGGCCGAAGTGGTTGTCGTGATGGTCGCGACCGATGCGCAGGTCGAAGAAATCATCACTCGCTCGGGTCTTCTCACGAGCCTGGCGCGGGATTCGGTGATCTGCGTCTCCAGCTCGACCTCGCCGCAAACCGCCCGCGAGCTGGAGGCGATCTGTGCGAAACAGGGAATTGGCTTCCTCGACACGCCCGTGGTGCTCGGCCAGGAAGCCGCCGACAATGGCACGCTCACGGTCTTTTGCGGTGGCGCTGTAGCTTCCTTCGAAAAAGCCAAACCGGCTCTATCGGCCTTCGGCGCCAATGTGATGCATGTCGGGCCTTGCGGCACGGGGCAGCTCACCAAGACGGCGAACAATATGCTGCTCTGGGCCTGCATGGTGGCCAATTACGAGGTGCTCTCCTTTGCCCGTAAAATGGGTGCCGATATTCCCAAGCTGATCGCCGCGCTCGAACATTCCAGCGGCGCCAATTGGTCGCTTGCGCGCTGGGGCCGCAGCACCGGCAAATGGGCCGAGAAAGACATGGATGTCGCCCTGGAATTGGCGCAGGGGGCGAAGGTTCCGGTGCCGCTTGCCGCCCTCGTGGACCAGCTGATGAAAGGCATGACTCAAGACAAGATGAAGGCGCTGCTGGGCTAAACGACTGGCGCGCTTGACCATATGCCGCCAGAATGAGCGGGTCCGGGTAAGGGAGGACAAAGGTGAATCTTCTAAAGACGTTGGCTGCTGCCGTGCTCCTCGCGGGCGCGGCATTTTCTGCTTCCGCGCAGCCCGCGGCTCAGAAGCCGATCCCGCTCAAAGTCGCCTATGACGGCTATTCCATGACCACCGCGCCGATGAATTACGCGGTGCAGAAGGGCATCTTCAGGAAATACGGCCTCGATGTCACGCTCGCCTATATCGACGCCGGCACGACTTTGTCCCAAGCGGTGGTCGGCGGCTCCATCAATATCGCGCAGAATGGTTATTCGCCGGCGACGGCGGCGGCGGTGCAGGGCGCGGATGTGGTTTTCATCGGCGGCATCTCCAACCAATTGCCCTTCCAGCTGGTGGTGAAAGGCAACATCAAATCCGCCGCCGACCTCAAGGGCAAGAAGATCGCCATCTCGCGCTTCGGCGCATCCTCCGATATTGCGGCCAACTATGTCCTGCGCAATCTCGGACTGAAGCGCAACGATGTCGTGTTGCTGCAATTGGGCGGGGAGGGGACGCGTACCGCCGCCATGCTGTCGGGTCAGATCGATGGCTCGTTCGAACAATATCCGCGCACGGGAGAGCTGGAGGAGAAGGGTTATCGCGTGCTGGTCGATTGTCTGAAGATCGCTGTGGACTATCCCAATACCTCTTATGTCTCGACGCGCGCCTTCATAGCCAAGAATCCCGAGATCGTGAAACGCTTCATCATGGGCATTTCGGACGGCATCCATGCCTTCAAGACCAACCGGGAAGAGGCGCTCAAAAGCGCCGCCGGTTTTTTGAAATCCAAGCAGGGCCCCGCGCTCGATGAGGCCTATGACAGCTTCACAAAATATGTTTATCCCGACATCCCCCGCCCGTCGCTCAAGGGAATCGCATTGGTGTTGGCCGAACTGAAGACCAAGGTGCCTGCGGCCGGTGGGTTCAAGGCCGAGCAACTGGTCTACACCGCCCCGTTCGACCAGCTCGAGAAGGAAGGCTTCTTCGCCAGCCTGAAATAGCTCGCTCACTGTGTCATTTACTATTCTCTACATTTGTCATACCCGCGAAGGCGGGTATCCAGAAACGTCTAAACACTGGATTCCCGCTTGCGCGGGAATGACAATGATGGTGAGGCTGATTTCAACTCCGGCCGTAATGCCTCAAGAGGACCTCCCATGAATGCGGCCCGTCAGGTGAAGCTGGAAGCCAAATCCGTCCGGCTCGCCTTCTATAACGAGCGCATGAAGCGCCGGTTGCCCGTGCTGAGCGGCATCGATCTTGACGTGCATGAGGGCGAGTTGGTTGCCATCGTCGGGCCGAGCGGCTGTGGCAAGTCCACCTTCCTCGCGGCGGTAGACGGCCTCGTGAAACTCACCGGCGGCGAAATCGCGGTCGACGGCAAGCGGGTAACCGCTCCCGGCCCCGACCGGGCGATGGTGTTCCAGCAGGATTCGCTGTTCCCCTGGCGCACGGTGTCGCGCAACGTGATGTATGGGTTGGAGCTGCAGAAACGCGTTTCCAACGCCGAAATCCGCGACCGCGCGGCCGCCCTTGTCGAACTCGTGGGCCTCTCGGGTTTTGCCGAGCATTATCCGCATGAGCTTTCCGGCGGTATGCGCCAGCGCGTGAACATCGCGCGCGCGCTGGCCACCGACCCCGAATTGCTGCTTCTCGATGAGCCCTTCGCGGCATTGGACGCGCAGACCCGCGAGTTCATGCAGGTCGAGCTTTTGAAGATTCTCTCGCGTGCCGGCAAGACGGCTTTGTTCGTCACCCATCAGATCGACGAGGCGATCTTTCTCGCCAACCGCGTTGCGGTGTTTTCTGCCCGGCCCGCGCGCATCAAGGAAATCATCGCGATCGACTTGCCGGCGCAGCGCAGCCTGGAGGTGAAGTTTCAACGGCGCTTCCGCGAGCTGCAGGACCATATCTGGCGGCTGATCTACGAAGAATCCGCCTCAAGCGGCCTGGCAATGGCGGGCTGAGTATTTCGATGACTGTGACTCCTGCAGACAACGATTTGATCTCCGCATCCGACGATACGGGTGCGCCCGTCGCCTCGCGCTGGAAGCGCAACGAGAATTTCGTGCTGGGCACGCTGGCGGTGA
>JAXDMY010000038.1:0-2761 GCA_034665805.1 Alphaproteobacteria bacterium | reverse complement strand
CGTGCCGGCGGTCGTTCTCGGACATGCGCCGCTCCACCTTGCTCGGCTGCGAGTCCCACACCTGCCAGTACGCGCCATCTCTATCTACAAAAGTCCGATACGCCATAACGATCTATTACCTCACGCGGATCCGCACGCGGTTGCCGAAGAACTTCAGGAAAGATGCTATTTCCCCACAGCCTTTTGTACCCCAGAGGCCAGGTTTTTGTGCGGTGTAAAGATATGTTTCTTAACGAGTTATCTGCCGAAGCTCGCGAGGCTCTCGCTCATGACGTCTATCATGGACTTGGCGGTCCAGCGGTCCCTGCCATTGTAGAGAAACGAGAAGGCCAGGACCTCACCATTTACCGCCGTTACGTACCCAGCGAGCGCAATAACGTCGTTCGTGGTGCCCGTTTTGGCGTGCAGGTTCCCCTCGGCTGGGGTGTTCCGCATGCGACGCCTCAGCAGCTCCGAATCGCCGGCAACGGGGAGGGATGAGTGCAGCCAAGGACCCCATGATGCCCGATGGGCATAGCCCAGCAGTTGGACCTGGGCGCGTGGGGTCACCCTGTCCAGAATCGAGAGGCCGCTCCCATCGGCGAAGACCAGCCGGGTCGTATCGGCTCCCACCTTGGTCGCGAAGAATTCGTCCAGAACCGTGCTGGCGGACTGGACGCTCCCGACTACTTCCCGCTTCGGCCCCCTCGCCGCATTCCGAAACAGCAGCTCAGCGTAGTGATTGATGCTCTCGCGGTTCATCGCCGCGATCATGCTCGCGAGTGGAGGCGAGCGAAGACTCGCCACCTTCGTCGCGCTTGGCGGAGATTTCCCGAGTCGGGTTCCGCCGTCTACCTTGATGCCGCGGGCGATAAGCGCGTTCATGAATGCGCCGGTCGCAAAGCTTGCGGGATCCTCGACGATGTAGACGTATTTGCGGGTTCCAGTTCGGGAACCGATCGAGCCGTTGGCCTGGATTGTCCCGTTCCCGAGCTTTCTGAATCCCAACCGCGCGCCGCCGCCGGCGACCGTGCGGACGTTCGCGACCAAAGGAATCGCACTGGTCGAAGGCTCGAGCACAACCGTCGCCGGCTGTCCCGGCGCCGTTGGTGAAACTGAAACGGCAATCAGATTCTCGTTCAGCGAAAGAGCGGACACACGTGCGGCGTACGATGCCTGGAGATAACGGGTGAGCCAGCCCTCGGGGACTTTCTGGTCATCGAAAGCGGACGCGTCGCCGACGACGGCGCCCGTCACGTGCTTGATTCCTTGCTGCGCGACCATATCCGCCAGCCGGTTCATCGGCGCGGACGGGCCACCCGTGAGGAATTTTCCGGATAGCGCGGGGTCGCCATCGCCCCGGAGGTAGATGTTTCCGCTCAGCGTTCCGTCGGGGCCGACCAGTCCATCGCGAAGCACATCGGTGCTGAACTGATAGTTGGGACCGAAGCGGTCGAAGGCGATCGCGCTGGTGAAGAGCTTCATCGTCGAGGCCGGCTGCATCTCCTCACCCGCGTTCTCGGCGTAAAGCGTATCGCCGCGGGTGAGTGAAACCACCATCGCGCCCCAGGTCCCGCCGCGAGTCTTGGCGGTGAGCCCGCTCAGAGTGGATGCGACATCGGCGGAGCTTTTCAGAACCGTGTACCGCACGACGGGCACGGCCGGAGGCCGGTTTGGATTTTTCCGGCGCACTCGGCGGCGACTACTGGGTCTCCTCGCTGTCTGGGCTTCGATGATCGGTGGCGCTGCGCCACATACAGTCAGCGCTACCAGAATGGCGATCCTGATTCTGCGAGAAAACATCTATCCCTTTTTCAATTGCGATTGTCGGCTTAGGTAGTGAAGCCGGTTCGGATGGCGAGAAAGGTGCCACCGCACGAGCGCTGAACATTTCGTTGTTGACCGTCCGTTCGCTTGGAATATACCCCGGAGGAAGGTATTTTCCCCGAAGAACACCGGCGTACCACCGCGTCAGGAGAACGAATGGCTGAGCGGCACCACAACTTTTTGCGCGAAGGCGTGATCACCGGTTTCATCGGCGCCACCGCAATCGCAATCTGGTTCCTAGTAGTCGACACAATTGCCGGCCACCCGTTCTACACTCCGATCTTCCTCGGCAAGGGCGTCGTAAGTGTTCTTGGCAAGAACATGATGGGCGACACCGCTTTCACCCACCTTCTCGGCTATACGATTTTTCACTACGCGGCTTTCTTCGTGGTGGGAATAGTTCTCACCGTGATCGTGCACCAGGCCGAGCGCACGCCGGCAATTCTCGCGGGGCTGCTGGTGGCGTTCGTGATGATGACGCTGGGCTTCTACATGATCGCCGCGGCATTCGCGAGCTCGGCGCTGGGAAACCTGGCGTGGCCGCAGATCTTCATCGCCAATCTCCTCGCCTCTGGACTGATGCTCGGATATCTGTGGCGAAGCCACCCGAAGCTCAATCGGCAGCTCAAGCAGGCATTGGAGGGAACGGACGACTAGGCCGTCGACGGTTTCCAGTCCACCTGCGCGCCCGCGGTCGAATCTTCGCCGCGGGCGTTCCATTTGAAGAACACCACCGTCATGATGATGTAAAAGATGATCCCACCCGGGATCCACATGATGAGAGCGCCCAGGAGCTGATCCTCGAGCGGCGAGAGGGCGAACACACGTGGCGCCGCGGCGTAAGCCGGATAGAGCACGTGGTCCGACATCGCGATGTAGATGGCGACGATCGACATCGGGATGCTCATGAGAAAGCTGTAAAGCATCTGCCCCGGATAGGCGAGCCGCGGTAATT
>JAXDMY010000037.1:0-12649 GCA_034665805.1 Alphaproteobacteria bacterium | reverse complement strand
CCACAAGCTCATGCAGCACCTCGAGCAGCTTGCGCACATCTTCGAAATGCAGCCCGGTCGTCGGCTCGTCAAGAATGTACAAAGTGCGCCCGGTGGCGCGGCGTGACAGTTCCTTGGAAAGTTTTATGCGCTGCGCTTCCCCGCCCGACAGGGTCGTCGCCTGCTGGCCGACCTTGATGTAGCCGAGCCCCACGCGGGTCAGCGTATCCATCTTTTCGCGCACGGCCGGCACCGCCTTGAAGAGATCGGCACCCGCTTCGACCGTCATGTCGAGCACGTCGGCGATGGAGAAGCCTCGGAATTTCACTTCCAAGGTCTCGCGGTTGTAGCGCTTGCCGCTGCAGACATCGCATTTCACATAGACGTCGGGCAGGAAATGCATTTCGATCTTGATGACGCCGTCGCCCTGGCAGGCCTCGCAGCGCCCGCCTTTGACGTTGAACGAGAATCGTCCCGGCCCGTAGCCGCGCGCCTTTGCTTCGGGGAGGCCGGCGAACCATTCGCGGATGGGCGTGAAGGCGCCGGTATAGGTCGCGGGGTTCGAGCGCGGCGTGCGCCCGATGGGCGATTGGTCGATGTCGATCACCTTGTCGAGGAATTCCAGACCCAGGATTTTCTCGTGCGTGGCGGGATGTTCGCGCGCATTGTTGAGGCGGCGCGCCACCGCCTTGTACAGCGTCTCGATCGTAAGGGTGGATTTGCCGCCGCCCGAGACGCCGGTCACGCAAGTGAAGGTTCCGAGCGGAATTTCGGCGGTGACGTGTTTCAGATTGTTGGCCGACGCGCCCACCACTTTGAGCCAGCGATCATGTGCCGCGCGGCGCCGCTGGTGGGGAAGCGGAATCTGCCGCGCCCCCGATAGATATTGGCCCGTGAGGCTCTTGGGATTCTCCATGATGTCGTCGGGCAGGCCTTCGGCCACCACGTGGCCGCCATGGATTCCCGCACCCGGTCCCATATCGATGACATAGTCGGCGGTCCGGATCGCTTCGTCGTCATGTTCGACCACGATCACCGTATTGCCGAGATCGCGCAGGCCCTTGAGCGAATCCAGCAGCCGCTCATTGTCGCGCTGATGCAGGCCGATAGACGGCTCGTCCAGCACATAGAGCACGCCCGAAAGACCCGAGCCGATTTGGGAGGCAAGCCGGATGCGCTGGCTTTCGCCGCCCGACAGAGTCCCGGACGACCGCGACAACGTCAGATAATCCAGGCCCACATTGTTGAGGAACAGCAGGCGTGCCCGAACTTCCTTGAGCACGCGCGCGGCGATCTCGCGCTGCGTGGGATTGAGCTTCGCGTCGAGCTCGGCGAACCAGCGATCGGCGGCGCGCACCGAAAGCTCGCACACTTCGCCGATATGCCGGCCGGCGATTTTCACGCATAGCGCCTCGGGCTTCAGCCGGTAGCCGCGGCAAACCTCGCAGGGGCTTTGCGACTGATAACGTTCCAGTTCCTCGCGGATCCAGGCCGAGTCCGATTCCTTGTAGCGTCGCTCCATATTGGCGATGACGCCTTCGAACGCCTTCTTGATGTCGTAGCGCCGCGCCCCGTCGTCATAGGAGAATTTGATCTCCTCTTCGCCCGAGCCGAACAGGATTGCGTCGCGCACTTTCTTCGGCAGCTCCGACCAAGGCGTATTCACCCCGACCTTGTAATGGCGGGTGATCGCTTCCAGCGTCTGCAGATAATAGGGCGAGGACGAGCGCGACCAGGGCGCGACGGCGCCTTGGCGAAGCGAGAGCGATTCATCGGGCACCACAAGTTGCGTATCGAAATAGAGTTTCGATCCCAGCCCGTCGCATTCCGGGCAGGCGCCATGCGGATTGTTGAAGGAGAACAGCCTGGGCTCGATTTCTGGAATGGTGAACCCCGACACCGGACAGGCGAATTTCGACGACATGATCAGGCGTTTGGGTTCGCCTTTCTCCTTTTCGTCGGCGAATTCGACGAGGAGGAGCCCTTCGGCGAGATCGAGCGCGGTGGCGATGGAATCGGGCAGGCGGTTGCCGATATCGGGGCGCACGACGACGCGGTCCACCACCACGTCGATATCGTGCTTGAGCTTCTTGTCGAGCACGGGCACCTCGCCCAACTCGTAAAGGCGTCCATCGACCTTGACCCGCTGAAACCCCTTGCGCTGCATATCGGCGAGCTCTTTGCGGTATTCGCCTTTGCGGCCGCGGACGATGGGGGCGAGGATAAAGAGCCGCGTGCCTTCGGGGAGGGCGAGGATGCGGTCGGCCATCTGGCTGACGGTCTGGCTCTCGATCGGAAGTCCGGTCGCGGGCGAATAGGGGATGCCGGCGCGGGCGTAGAGCAGGCGCAGATAATCGTAGATCTCGGTCACCGTGCCGACGGTGGAGCGTGGATTCTTCGAGGTGGTGCGCTGCTCGATGGAAATGGCGGGCGACAGGCCATCGATATGATCGACGTCGGGCTTCTGCATCATCTCCAGGAATTGGCGCGCATAGGCCGACAGGCTCTCGACATAGCGGCGCTGCCCCTCGGCATAGATCGTGTCGAAGGCCAGCGAGGATTTGCCCGACCCCGAAAGCCCGGTGATGACCACCAGCCTGTCGCGCGGGATATCGACATCGACATTTTTGAGGTTGTGTTCGCGCGCGCCGCGTACCGAGATGGATTTCTGCATCAATGATCCAAAAGCTGAAGCGCCTAGCTATGGCGAGGCGCGGGTGTAGTCGCAAGCGGCAACCGGGCAGAGGCTACAGGTCGATTCGCTCTAGTGTGGTGGATTTGAAGTTCTTAGGATTTTCATGGCATTCACGTTTAGGAACTTCAAATCCGAAAACCACACTAGATCTATGAATTGGCTAGTGTGGCTTCGAATCCGAAATTCGCCCGGAGTGCTGCCCAAGCTATTTGCGAATGTCGGATTCGGCACACTAGAACGAAGTAAGAACATATGCTAGAACACCCTTGGCCCAAAATCGGCGTGGACAAGTGGGCCAGGCCGGTGGTGCGCGGCGGTACCGGAGGCTAATTTGGAATTTCAGGCAAAGGAGAGATGGGGATGGCGGGCAGCGTCAACAAGGTGATCCTGGTCGGCAATCTGGGACGCGACCCGGAAGTGCGGCGGCTGACCTCGGGCGATCCGGTGGTCAATCTCTCGGTCGCGACCTCGGAATCCTGGCGCGACAAGGCGTCGGGCGAGCGCAAGGAGAAGACCGAATGGCATCGTGTGGTGATCTTCAATGAGAATATCGCCAAGGTGGCCGAGCAATATCTGAAGAAGGGCTCGAAGATCTATCTGGAGGGCCAGCTGCAGACCCGCAAATACACCGACAAGGACGGGTCCGAGAAATACAGCACGGAAATCGTCCTTCAGCGCTATCGCGGCGAGCTGGTGATGCTGGATGGGCGCGGGGACGGGGAGCGCGCCGAGCGCCCGGCGATGGCCGGGGCCGGAGCCTCCGAGGACTCGCGCAGTTTTCAGCGGGGCGATCTCGACGACGAGATTCCATTCTGATAGGCGAACCTCTCGGACACCGGTAAGAGACGAATTCGGGGGACGCTAGTGTGGGGAATTTGAAGTTCCTAGAATCGGCACGGCATCTGCGGTTGGGAACTTCAAATTCGAGAACCACACGAGAATCAATAGATTGCTAGTGTGGCTTTGAATCCGAAATTCGCTCGCAGAGCTTCCCCCAGATATAGCGAATTTCGGATTCGCCACATTTTGCGGCGCTATGGGTTCGCCGGGCTGCTTTTGCTGGTCCCGGTGCTTGTCGGATGCTCGGCCGGGCGGCCTTCTGCGGGCTTCATCAATGCGCGATTGATGGATGCGTACATCCCGCTGTCCGAACGGCGCATTTTGATCTTCAACCGCTGGGCGGCGGGTTTTGCCATCGCGCCGCATGTTGGGGTCACCAACGACCACAATCTCGGCCTTATTCCGCCCGATCGCGTGTTGGCGCGGTCGCGCGACTATGACCTCTTGTTCTTCCGCACGGAGGTTTCGGTGCCTGCGACGACGGCTGCGCCGCAACCGGGCGAGGAGGTGATCGCCTACGGCCAGGGCAGGGACGATGAGCTGCGGGAAGCCAAAGGCGCGGTCTCGGGGTTGGATCAATCTGTCGCACCGCGCTGCTCGGGCTGTGCATTGCAGCGGGCCCTGATCTTCGATGCCGATGCCGGCGGCGGTTTCTCCGGCGGTCCGGTTGTCGATGCGCAAAGCGGCGCCGTGCTGGGCGTCACGTTCGGCTATCTGGACGGCAAGGGCGACGGCGGCGGACGGCGCATGTACGCCTATGATATGGCGCTGGTGATCGAAGAAATGCATCGTCTGCTCGATTCCGGGCAGCCTTAAAAAAGGCCTGTCCGATCCCTAATTTAGAGGTCGAATTCCTCGTTTCCGATGGCCTGTTCGAATCGGAATTCAAATGCTAATCCCTAGCAATCGAGACATCCGGCGCCAGACGCGCCAAATCGAGATTTCAGCTTGGCAGACGAAGACGTAAAAACCGACGGTGAAGGCGGCGGACCGCATGGCGGGGGCAATATCATCCCCATCGCCATCGAGAGCGAGCTGAAGCGTTCCTATCTCGATTACGCGATGAGCGTGATCGTGTCGCGCGCTCTGCCCGATGTGCGCGACGGTCTGAAGCCCGTGCATCGGCGCATCCTCTATTCGATGCACGAGAGCGGCTATGACTGGAACAAGCCCTATCGCAAATCGGCGCGTGTGGTGGGCGATGTCATCGGCAAATATCACCCCCATGGCGATCAGGCGGTCTATGACGCGCTGGTCCGTCTGGCGCAGGATTTTTCCATGCGCCTGCCGCTCATCGACGGGCAGGGAAATTTCGGTTCGGTGGACGGCGATCCGCCGGCTGCGATGCGCTACACCGAGGTGCGCCGCTCCAAGGCGGCGCATGCGCTGACCGAGGACCTCGACAAGGACACCGTCGATTTCCAGGACAATTACGACGCGTCCGAACACGAGCCCATCGTGCTGCCGGCACGTATCCCCAATCTCTTGGTCAACGGAGCAGGCGGCATCGCGGTCGGCATGGCGACCAATATCCCGCCGCACAATCTTGGCGAGGTGGTTGATGCCACCCTGGCCTATATCGAAGATCCGTCCATCAGCATGGAAACCCTGACCGAGATGGTGCCGGGACCCGACTTCCCCACCGGCGCGCTGATCATCGGGCGCAATGCGCCGCGGGCCGCGCTCGCGCGCGGGCGCGGTTCGGTGCTGATGCGCGCCAAGGTCCATTTCGAGGAGCTGCGGCGGGACCGCGAGGCCATCATCGTCACCGAGATTCCCTATCAGGTGAACAAGGCGCGCATGCTTGAACGCATTGCCGAGCTGGTGCGCGACAAGCGCGTCGAGGGCATTTCCGAATTGCGCGACGAGAGCGACCGCCACGGCATGCGTGTCGTGATCGAGCTGAAGCGCGACGCCTCGGCCCAAGTCGTGCTCAATCAGCTCTACCGCTATTCCGAGCTGCAGACGAGCTTCGGCGTCAACATGCTGGCACTGAACGGCGGCCGTCCCTTGCTGATGAATCTCAAGGAGATGATCGCCGCCTTCGTGCTGTTCCGCGAAGAGGTGGTGACCAAGCGCACGCGGTTCGAGCTGACCAAGGCCCGCGACCGCGGCCATACGCTGGTGGGACTCGCCATCGCGGTGGCCAATATTGACGATGTGATTGCGCTGATCCGGGCGGCGCCCGATGCCGCAACCGCGAAAACGCAATTGATGGAGCGTGCCTGGCCGGCGAAGGATGTGGGGCCTCTGGTGGCGCTGATCGCCGATCCGCGCCATCTGGTGATGGCCGACCACACGATCCGGCTGACCGACGAGCAGGCCAAAGCGATTCTCGAAATTCGCCTGCAGCGTTTGACGGCACTGGGCATTGCCGAAATCGCCGAAGAGGTCCAGAAGCTGGGCGTCGCGATTGCCGATTATCTGGATATATTGCGCTCGCGCCCGCGGGTTCTCGCCATCGTGAAGGACGAGCTCGCGGTGGTGCGGAAAGAGTTCGCGACGCCGCGCAAGACCGAGATCGTCGAAGCAGAGATCGAGGTCGAGGACGAAGACCTGATCGAGCGCGAGGATGTGGCCGTGACGGTCACGCATGCCGGCTACATCAAGCGCACGCCTTTGGCGGAATATCGCGTGCAGGGACGCGGCGGAAAGGGCCGCGCCGGCATGGCGACGCGCGAGGAGGATTTCGTCACCCATATCTTCGTTGCCAACACGCACGCGCCGTTGCTGTTCTTTTCCTCCATCGGCATGGTCTACCGCATGAAGGTGTGGCGGCTTCCCGAAGCGCGTATTCAGGGCCGCGGCAAGGCCATGGTGAACCTGCTCCCTCTGCAGGAAGGCGAGCGCATCACCACGATCCTGCCTCTGCCGGAGGACGAAAGCAGCTGGGGCAAGATGCAGGTGCTGTTCGCGACGAAATCGGGCGACGTGCGCCGGAACGAGCTTTCGGATTTCGCCAATATCCACAAGACCGGCAAGATCGCGATGAAGCTGGAGCCGGGAGACGGCATTGTCGGCGTTCAGCTCTGCACGCAGAACGACGACGTGTTGCTGACCACGCGCAAGGGCAAATGCATCCGCTTTGCGGTCACCGACATCAGGGTGTTCAAGGGTCGCGAATCCACCGGCGTGCGGGGCATCAAGCTCACCGAAGCCGATGAAGTGGTGAGTCTGTCGCTGCTTTCTCATGGCGATGGCAGCGCGGCAGAAGCCCGCGCCTATTTGCGCCAGGCGAGCGCGGCACGAAAGGCGCAAGGCGAATCCCCGAGCGATGAGGCCGAGCTCTCGGCGGAAGATGCCGCCGAAGAGGCCGAGGAGGGCATGGAGGAGGCGGTGCTGTCGACCGAACGCTATGCGGAACTCGGCGCACGCGAACAATTCGTGCTTGCCGCTTCGGAGCAGGGCTTCGGCAAACGCACCAGCTCATACGAATATCGCGTAACCGGCCGCGGCGGCTCGGGAATCGTCGCGATGGCGATGGGCGCCAAGAACAGCGCCATCGTGGCCGCGTTTGCTGTGGAAGATTCCGATCATCTGATGCTGATCACCAATCAGGGGCAGACGATCCGCGTTCCGGTGGCGGGCATCAGTATCCAACGCCGCTCGGCCCAAGGCGTAACGCTGTTTCGCCTGGATGAGGGGGAACGCGTCGTTTCGGTGGAACGGATCGCGGACAGTTCGGGAGAAGGCGAAGAATGAGCGGCGCACGCATCGGCCTCTATCCCGGCACCTTCGATCCGGTGACCTTGGGGCACCTGGACATCATCGAGCGCGCGGTCAAGCTGGTCGATCACCTGGTGATCGGGATCGCCAACAACCCGTCTAAGACGCAGGCCTTCACGCTCAAGGAGCGGGTCGCGATGATGCGCCGGGAGACCGCGCCGCTGGCCGGCGACGGACGGGCAAAGATCTCGGTGGCGACCTTCAACTCGCTGCTGATCCATTTCGCGCGAAAAATCGGCGCGGGCATCATCATCCGGGGTTTGCGCGCCGTGTCCGATTTCGAATATGAGTTTCAGATGGTCGGAATGAACCAGCGTCTGGACCCCGAGATCGAAACCGTGTTTCTGATGGCCGATCCGCGGCATCAGGCGATTGCCTCGCGCCTAGTCAAGGAGATTGCCGCTTTCGGCGGCGATGTCGCGCAATTCACCACGCCCGCTGTCGCGAAAGCCCTGAAGAAGCGCTACGCGAAATAGAAGCGAACCAAATCGGCGTCGCGAATCGACCGACGCCATTTTCGAGACATGGAGGGACTGATGACTGCTCCGGAGAATATTCTCCATCTTCAACTGAAGTCGGGCCGCGTGACAATTGAGCTCCGGCCCGATCTCGCGCCCAATCACGTCGCGCGCGTCAAGGAACTGACGCGCGAGGGCTTCTATGACGGCGTCGTGTTCCACCGGGTGATCCCGGGGTTCATGGCCCAGACCGGCGATCCCACCGGCACGGGAATGGGCGGTTCGAAGAAACCGAATCTGAAGGCGGAATTCTCGCGCGAGGCCCATGTGCGCGGCACCTGCGCCATGGCGCGCAGCAACAGTCCCGATTCTGCGAACAGCCAGTTCTTCATCTGCTTCGACACCTCGCCCTGGCTTGACGGCAAATACACGGTGTGGGGCCGCGTGACCGAAGGCATGGAGCACATCGACGCCATCAAGAAGGGCGACGAGAACAACAATGGCTCGGTGGTGGACCCCGATAAGGTCATCAGCATGGCGCTGCCTTAAGCGCGACATGAATGGTCGCATCGCGTGATTTGCCGAAAGGCGTGTCACGTTGCAATTTGCCCCAGCCGCCAGCACGCCCTCTTCCCATCGGGGGAGAGGGTAGAGTGCGGGGGCGATTTTCAAACCTGACAAATGGTGACCATGACCGATACCATTCCCTTCATCGATCTGCAGGCTCAGCGCAGGCGCCTGGGCGAGCCGCTCATGCGCGCGATTTCCGAGGCCGTCGAAGGTGGGCAGTGGATACTCGGGCCTCAAGTGGCGGCGCTGGAAGAGCAGCTCGCCGGTTTTGCCGGCGTCAAGCACGCCATCGCCTGCGCCGACGGCACCGACGCACTGATGTTGATTTTGAAGGCGTGGAACATCGGCCCCGGCGATGCGGTCTTCGTGCCGTCCTTTACCTTCGCGGCAACTGCCGAAGTGGTGGCGCTCCTGGGCGCAACGCCGGTCTTCGTGGACGTGCTGGTCGACAGTTTCAACATGGATCCGCCGAGCCTTGAGGCCGCGATCGTCATGGTCCGCCACCAAGCCAAGCTCACGCCAAAGGTCGTGATGCCGGTCGATCTGTTTGGTCAGCCGGCGGACTACCGCAAAATCGGCGCGATCGCCAAGCGCGAGGGCCTGCCGATGCTGTGCGACACGGCGCAAGCTTTCGGCGCGAGTTTCGATGGCCAGCGCACGGGCGCCATCGGCGATGCCGCGGCGACCAGTTTCTTTCCGGCAAAGCCGCTCGGATGCTATGGCGATGGCGGCGCCAGTTTCACCAATCACGACGGCCTCGCGGAAATCTTGCGTTCGCTGCGCATGCATGGACAGGGCACCGACCGCTACGAACATTCGCGGGTCGGTTGGACTTCGCGGCTGGACACGATCCAGGCCGCGGTGCTGATCGAGAAGCTGAAAATTTTCCCCGACGAGATCGAGGCGCGCAATCGCATCGCCAGGCGCTACAACGCGGGATTGGGGAACAGCAATCGCATCCGCGTTCCGCACGTGATTCCCGGCGCGCAATCGGTGTGGGCGCAATACACCATCCAGGTGGAGGATCGCGCGAGACTCCAGGCGGATTTGAAAGACGAAGGCATCCCCAGCGCGGTCTATTATCCCATTCCGCTTGGGCGCCAGCGCGCCTATGCGCATTTTCCTTCCGCTCCCACGCCCATCAGCGATGCGCTGAGCAAGACCGTGGTGAGCCTTCCCATGCATCCCTATCTCGACGAGGCGACGCAGGACCGCATCATCGCGGCGGTGCTGAAAAGCGCCGGATAATGCGCGTCGACGCATTCGATTTCGACCTGCCCGAAGAGCTGATTGCGTTGAGGCCCGCAAGTCCGCGCGATGCGGCGCGGCTTCTGGTAATCCGCGAAAACGGCGCGCGCGAGCACAGGGGCGTGCGCGAGCTTCCTGATCTGCTGCGCGCCGGCGATGTGCTCGTCGTCAACGATACCAAGGTTTTCCCCGCGCGCCTGCATGGCCGCCGCCTTGGCCGCGAAACAGGCGAGGGCGCCGCAATCGAGATCATGCTGCATAAGCGGGTTTCGCCATCCGCGTTCCGCGCGCTGGTGCGCCCGGCAAAGCGGCTGAAGCCGGGCGATCGCGTGTTTTTGGGCGTGACGCTGGAAGGCACGGTGGTTGCGCGCGAGGGAGCCGAGGCCGAAATCCTGTTCGACAAACAGGGTGCTGCGCTCGACGGGGCCATCGCGGTGGAAGGCGAGACGCCGCTGCCGCCTTACATCGCCGGCCGGCGCAAACCGGACGCACGCGACGCCGGCGATTATCAAACGGTCTATGCCACACGATCCGGCTCGGTTGCTGCGCCCACGGCGGGGTTTCATTTCACGCCGGAGCTGCTCGAGAGACTCGCCGATAGGGGAATCGCGCGCGCCCGTGTCACACTTCATGTGGGAGCCGGTACGTTCCTCCCGGTGAACGTGGAGGACACCAAGGATCATGTCATGCATGCGGAATGGGCGGAGCTTTCGCCCGAAACGGCGCAGATGCTAAACCGCGCGCGCGCCGCCGGCGGGCGCATCGTCGCGGTGGGCACCACCGCGCTGCGCACGCTTGAAACCGCTTCCGACGACAGCGGCCGCCTGCAGGCCTTTTCCGGCGAGACGGCGCTTTTCGTCACGCCGGGTTACCGGTTCAAATGCGTGGATGTGCTTCTCACCAATTTCCATCTGCCGCGCTCGACCCTGTTCATGCTGACCTGCGCCTTCTCCGGCGCCGAAACCATGCACGCCGCCTATGCGGAGGCCATTGCCGCGCGATATCGTTTCTATTCCTATGGCGATGCGTGTCTGCTGTTCGGTGCGCCAAGATGAGCAGCCAGCGTTTCGAGATTCTCGCCATCGACGGCACGGCCCGGTCAGGCTCTCTCCATATGAAGCGCGGCGCCGTGTCGACGCCGGCCTTCATGCCGGTGGGCACGGCGGGGAGCGTGAAGGCGATGCTGCCCGAAAGCGTGGCTAAGACCGGCGCCGAGATCGTGCTGGGCAACACCTATCATTTGATGCTGCGGCCGGGCGCGGAGCGTATCGCGCGGCTCGGCGGGTTGCACCGATTCATGAACTGGCCTCACCCGATCCTCACCGATTCTGGCGGGTTCCAGGTGATGTCACTGGCGAATTTGCGCAAGATCACCGAAGAGGGCGTCCGCTTCCGCTCCCATGTCGACGGCGCCGAGCATTTTCTCAGCCCCGAGCGCGCCATGGAAATCCAGAACCTCCTCGGCTCCGATATCCAGATGGTACTGGACGAATGCGCGCCCTTTCCTTCGACCGAAGGGGAAATCGAAAAATCGCTGGCGCTGTCGATGCGCTGGGCCAAACGTTCCAAGGCCGCTTTCGGGGAGCAGGAGGATCATTCCTGCTTCGGCATCGTGCAGGGTGGCGTCTGTCCGCATCTGCGCCGCCGTTCCGCGGAGGAGCTGACGGCAATCGGCTTTGACGGCTACGCCGTCGGTGGCCTCGCCGTGGGAGAGGGTCAGGCCGCCATGTTCGAGGTGCTGGAGGCGACGCTGCCGCATCTGCCGCCGGACCGCCCACGCTATCTGATGGGCGTGGGCAAACCCGACGACATTGTGGGGGCAGCCCTTCGCGGCATCGACATGTTTGATTGCGTTTTGCCCACGCGCTCGGGCCGCAACGGCCAGGCTTTCACCTGGAAGGGGCCGCTCAATTTGCGCAATGCCCGCCACGCCGAAGACGCGGCGCCGCTCGATGCCGCCTGTTCCTGCCCGGCCTGCAAATCCTATTCGCGCGCCTATCTGCACCATGTGGTGAAGGCAGGGGAGATCATCGCCTCCATGCTGCTCACCTGGCACAATTTGACCTTTTTCCAGGATGTGATGCGGGCGTTCCGCCAAGCGGTGGCCGGCAAGGCGGCCGCATCCTTTGCCCGGAACTTCCTCGCCGATTATCGCGCTGGGGAAGACGAGGACAGCGGTTGACCCCGCCGCCGGGCCCGCCTTACATGCGCGCTTCGCGAGAGCCCGTAGCTCAGGGGTAGAGCATCTGACTTTTAATCAGAGGGTCGTTGGTTCGATACCAACCGGGCTCGCCAAATCCGCGGCAGTAGTTCCTTCAACTGCGCGCCCGGCTTCATAGGCTAACACGCGATACAGTGCCGATCGGTCTCGCGGAGGGAGTTCCGGAGAAATCAACGCCGTGGAAGCTGTCCCCTCGAATATCGGAACCAACACCATGCGTGATCGCGCCTAAGACGGGGTGAGTGCGGTCGTAGGTATAGATACGTGGTCCGTGGTTCGGCAGCCGCGGCCGCACCAATTATCACCATGGATCAGACTAGTAGAACTACTAGCGCTGGCCAGCCTGTGGTCGGAAAAGGCACCGAGGGCGTTAAATCAGCAGGGGGCAACAGCGCGGAGGATTCCGACATGCCTTCGAATGATGACGTTCTCGACAATTATCGTGACACGGTCGCTGCGATGCGCGGGAACATTGCCTTATTTGATACACGCCACATGACGCTCTACGGAGATCGCGGCGGGGAGCGGGTAGATATCACCCAGGAATGGAAGTTCAGGATGAAGCTGCAAGCTTGCAAGCTTCAGCGAGTGATCGACGATCTGGAAGAACCGCAGTGTAGGGCCTAAGCCATCCGGCTCGCCACAGAGATTATCAAATAATCTCAACGGTTTATGAGATATAATCCGGTCGCATTGCGACGCCTGGATAGCGTCGAGCCATCGCTCAGGTAAGCAGAACGGGCAATTTGGGGCCTATTTTGCCCTCCAGGAATGATGGAGAATTTCCCCCGCAGACCAACACCGCCGATTGCGGCCCTGTAATTTAACGGCAGGCTAGCCAGGGTAGCGCGGAATGTGGATCGCAGGTCGTCTGCCCGGACGATGGCGTCAGAACCGCAATGGCTATCAGCG
>JAXDMY010000036.1:0-2652 GCA_034665805.1 Alphaproteobacteria bacterium | reverse complement strand
CTGGTGGTCGACGAATACGGCGAAGTCGAAGGCATGGTGACGCTGGAAGACATCCTGGAAGAGATCGTTGGCGATATTTCCGATGAGCACGATGTGGTGGTGGCGGGCGTGCGCGCCCAGCCCGATGGTTCGGTGGTGGTGGATGGCTCGGTGCCGATCCGCGATCTCAACCGCGCGATGGACTGGCGTCTTCCGGACGAGGAGGCGACCACCGTCGCCGGCCTCGTGATTCACGAGGCGCGCTCGATTCCGGAACGCGGCCAGAGTTTTACCTTCCACGGCTTCCGGTTTCGCGTCCTGCGCCGCGAGCGCAACCGCATCACCGCGCTGCGCATCGTGCCGCTGCCGCGCGAGGCCGAGACATCGGGCGGGACCGAGAAGAAGCCGAAGGCGGGCACGGCGTTTTAACCGCGCGCGTCGCGACTACCGCGTTGAGGACCGTTTGCGGTCACTTGAACCGAAACTCCGTCGCGCCGAGCTTGATCAACGGCACGTGTTCAGTCTCCGTCATCGCCGCGGAGGTGCAGGTTTTCATGGTCTGGACCCGCGCGTTCAAGCGCGCCGCCGCAGGTCCTGAAAGCGATGTGGACAAGGCTGCAATCGCCACGAATGGCGTAATGCTGGCGCCGGGAGGAGGCGGTACCGAGCCCTGATTGAATGTAATTGTCATTGTTGTCGCGAAATTTGCCGGCCATGCGACCGCAACTGTAAATGTTTCGTTCGGGTTCGTGACGGTTTGGTTGTTCACGATAATCGTGTTCTTGGCATCCGGTCCAGGAACGTTGAACGAAAAGATGCTACCGACCGGGATGTTTGTCATCTGGAGGCCGATGAAGAGATTCGCCGCTTCTGCGGGTCCGGTTATCGGAACCGTCTCTTGCCATGTCGGGCTCTTGATCGAGATATCTATGGTATTGCGCCACGCCATGTCGGGATGCGCGAGGATAAAAGCGAGGAGCTGGTCGAACGTCGTGAAAGGCGTCGTGGGAAGCGGAGAGACCGGCGTCGGCGTCGGCGGAGTCTCCGATATCGCGATCATGCAATAGTGGGAGCCGGCCCGGAGTGGCGGCGGGGAACCAGATCAATGGCTGATCGTTCATGATGACTTGATTGGCCGTTGTGGCTTTCACCGGGGCGTAATTCTGCCCGTTGCCCATATAGGTGATGCCGCCCGCGCTCCAGTTTTGCGGCCATAGAGCAAGATCGGACGGCGTATAGAAAAGCCACAGCCGTGACTCGGTCGGGCCCCCCGTGGTGTTCAGCCCGCGGATGTATACGAAGTTGTCCCGGCCCGGGTATACCGTGCCTCCGAAGTCGGTGTTGTAGCCGCTCGACGACACCGGAATGGACGTGTCCTGCATCGGTGACGTGCCGTAGGGAATGATGTCGGGCGAGGCCGAGACAGCGCCCCCGCCGCGCCCGTTCGGTGTGTCGCCGAGCGCGTGTCGCAGAAAAATGCCGGAGAAATTTGACATGGCGGTCATTCTTTCTCAAAAAATCGTTTGCGGTCAAATTTGAGTCATCGCCGCGGACGGAGGCGGTGTCAACCCCAGATTGAACGTGATCGCAAAGTTTACCGGCTGTGCCCGCTGCGGCGGGCCTCTGCAATATTTTGCATTCAGAATCAATTTGAGCGCGTTCTGTAATGCCCCGATGACGCACGACGACGTGGCATCCAGCCAGCGTGCTTTTGCCCGGGCCCGGCAACCCCGGGGACCACTTGCGGCGTTATCCCCCGCCTTCGCCCGGCACCTGTGCCTTGATCGCCAGCGCGTGGACGGATCCTGCGAGTTCCGCCGCCAGCGTCGCATTTATCATGCGATGGCGTTCGATTCGGCTCTTCCCTTCGAAGGCCTCAGACACGATATAGAGCCTGAAATGCGTCTCGCCGCCGGGTCTGTGGCCCGAATGGCCTTCATGAAGATGTGATTCATCGATCACGTCGAGGCTTTCCGGCGAGAAAGCTTCGCGCAACTTGTTTGTGATAGCGTCTTTGACGGTCATGGCGGCGGCAATACGTCCCTGGCCGCGGTTCGTCAATGGCGCGTCAAGGGTGAGGGTTTCGCAATGTCAAGACTTGAAGCTTTTTGCGTTGCGTTGTCATAGTCAGCCATGCCGATCGATTCATCAAAATTCTTCGACTCCATCCGCATCAAGCCCAACAAGCTGAGCGCGAAGCAGCAGGCGCGCGCCCGCGAAGACGCGATGATGTGCGAATGGCCGGATTGCAAGAACAAGGGGCCGCACCGCGCGCCCAAGGGCCGCGCCAACGACAAGGAATACTGGCACTTTTGTCTCAACCACGTGCGCGAATACAACCAGTCCTATAATTTCTTTTCCGGCATGAATGCCGACGCGGTGGCGCGCTACCAGAAGGACGCGCTGACCGGTCATCGTCCGACCTGGAAGATGGGCGCCAATGGCACCAAGGGCAAAGGCAAGACCGCCGAAGCGGATCTGGAAGGCGCCGCCGATCCGTTCAGCATGTTCAGCGAGCTTAACGGCCGCGGCCGCTGGCGGCCGGGTCCGGGTGCCGGCGCAGAAGCCAAGGTGGAAACCCGCAAAGTGTTCAACGCCGAGCGCAAGGCGTTGCAGGTGATGGGGCTCGGCCCCGAGGCGACGCTCGACGTCGTCAAGGCGAAGTACAAGGCG
>JAXDMY010000035.1:0-19901 GCA_034665805.1 Alphaproteobacteria bacterium | reverse complement strand
ATTGCGTCCACCAGGGCGAGCGCATCCTCGAGCTTGCTCACCACGATGATGGCGCCGTGTTCTATCCACGAGCGCGCGGCGATGTCGCGGCGCGAAAGCACGGCGAGCTGGCGTTCCACCTCGGCCGCCACGGAATCGGCGAACGGCCCATCGTCGGTGATGAGGACCGATTGCGAAGAGGGATCGTGTTCGGCCTGGGAGAGCAGATCGGCCGCAATCCAGGCCGGGTCGTTGGCGCCGTCGGCGACGATGAGAATCTCGGACGGCCCGGCGATGGAATCGATCCCGACGCGGCCGAAGACTTCGCGCTTGGCGGCGGCGACATAGGCATTGCCCGGTCCGACGATCTTGTCCACGGGGGCAATCGTCGCTGTCCCATAGGCGAGCGCCGCAATCGCCTGCGCGCCGCCAACGCGATAAATCTCCGAAACGCCCGCGATTTTTGCCGCCACCAGGGTCAGGGGATTGATGGCACCGCCAGAAGCCGGGGTCACCATGGCGACGCGCTCCACGCCTGCGACGCGGGCGGGCACCGCATTCATCAAGACCGAGCTCGGATAGCTCGCGGTGCCGCCCGGCACATAGAGCCCAACGCTGGAAAGCGGGCCCCAGCGCCAGCCCAGCACGGCGCCGGCCTCATCGGTGAAGCTTTCGTCCTTGGGCAGTTGGCGCCGATGGTAGGTTTCGATGCGCGAAGCCGCGAGAGAGAGCGCATCTTTGATGTCTTGCGCGGAATTGCGCCATGCCGTCGCGATCTCATCGGGCGAGACGCGCAGAGTTTCGATGCTGAGGTCGACGCGATCAAAACGCCGCGACAAGGCGATCAGCGCAGCGTCGCCATCGGCCCGCACATCCGCGATAATGGCTTTGACGCTGCGCGATACGTCCTCTTCGGCGTCGCTTCTGTGCTCGATCAGCGCGGCGAAGGCGGATTCGAAATCCTTGGCGCGTGCATCCAGGCGGCGCGGCATCAAGTTACCTATGCTGTGTCGGCCCAGACCGGCATCCAGGGCCTTATTCCAGTAATGGATTCCCGCTTGCGCGGGAATGACAATTATAATTATGTGCCGGCTGCATCAGGGATTTCCGCTCCCCGCTTTCGCGAGGACAAGCTTCGCGGGAATGACAATTATGGGCACGTCCTAGCTAGCCGCGTTCGAGATCATGGGCCGGGCGCGCGACGGCCGGGCGGGGTTCGGTGATGTCGCGCAACGTGGCCTCTATGCACTCGACCTCAAGCCTGATGCGGCCGCCGCCCGAGAGCAGCAAATCGATGCTGCCGCCGCCGTCGGACTGCGGCGTGAAATCAATCGCGAGCAGCACCGCCACGGCGTTGGGATCGTCCTGCCGCAAATTTTGAGACTGCACTTTCAGCACGCCGTCGAAATGCAGCCCGGCCCGCACGCGCACGCCGAAATTGCCTTCCTCGCAATCCTCCCAGCAGAAACGGTTGACCAACGCGGCAAAGCGCCGGTGCCGGGCCAGATAGGCCAGATCGCCGATGCGCATCACCGCATCCTGCAGATGCGCCGAGATGATGTTCAGATCCTCCTCGTCCTCAGCGAGCAGTCTCAGCTTGGTCATTGTTTCAGCCGCTCGATATCGGCGCCGCAAGCCTTGAGCTTCTCTTCGATCCGCTCAAAGCCGCGGTCCAGGTGATAGACGCGATTGACGATGGTCTCGCCTTCCGCGGCAAGCCCGGCGAGAATCAGGCTGACCGAGGCGCGCAAATCCGTCGCCATAACGGGCGCGCCTTTCAGAGACGCATGGCCGGTGACGATGGCGACATCGCCTTCGACCTTGATTTCGGCACCCATGCGCAGGAGTTCGGGTACATGCATGAAGCGGTTCTCGAAGATGGTCTCGCGTATATGGGAAGTGCCCTTGGCGATTGCCATGAGCGCCATATATTGCGCCTGCAGATCGGTCGGAAAGCCGGGGAATGGCGCCGTCGTCACATCCGCGGCCCTCACCTCGCCGTTGCGCGAAACCGAGAGGCCGAAACTCGTTGCCTGAACTTCCGCGCCGGTGCTTCTGAGCAGCGGCACGAGCACCCCGATCAGCTCCGTGGAGGTGCCCGTCAGCTCGACCTCGCCGCCGGCAATCGCAGCGGCAATCGCGTAGGTGCCGGTCTCGATGCGGTCGGGCAACACGGCATGCGTCGCGCCACCCAACTCTTTGACGCCCTCGATGATGAGCCGGGAGGTGCCGAGCCCGGAAATCTGCGCGCCCATGGCGATCAGGCAGCGCGCCAGATCGGCGATCTCGGGCTCGCGTGCCGCGTTTTCGAGCACGGTGGTGCCCTTGGCCAGGGACGCGGCCATCAGGAGATGTTCGGTTGCACCCACCGATACCGAAGGAAAGACGAATTCCGCGCCCTTCAGCCCGCCCGGCGCGCGCGCCAGGACATAGCCGCCGGTCAGCTCGATTTCCGCCCCCATCGCCGCGAGGCCCTTCAGATGCAGGTCGACCGGCCGCGCGCCAATGGCGCAACCGCCGGGCAGCGACACCATCGCTTCGCGGATGCGCGCGACCAGCGGGCCAAGCACCAGGAAGCTGGCGCGCATCTTGCGCACGGCGTCGTAGGTGGCCAGGCTCTGAGGCCTTTTGGGAGCATGGAGCGTAATCTTGCCGCCGACATGGTCGGACCCGCTCATCTGCCAGGCGACGCCCACACCGAGCTGGCGCAGAATATCGGCCATATAGACGACGTCGGCGAGATTGGGAACATTGGTCAGGTTCAGCGGCGCTTCTGACAAGAGGCAGGCCGCCATCAAAGGCAGCGCCGCATTCTTGGCGCCGCTGATCGGAATCTCACCCTTGAGCCGGCGCCCTCCTCTGATGCGAATGCGATCCATGATTCTTCTTTTATCTCCTCGCGGCCGCTCCATCTGCCCGATATTTAATGACGCTTTGGGGCGCTTTTCGGACTGGAATCGTGCCGATCGTCAAGACCCGCCTGCGGCGCGGCCGCAAGTTCCTTTGAGTTCGGCGGCACAATGGCCTCGGCCCGGGTGGCTTTGGCTCGGACCTGCGCTTTGCGGCGCTTGAGATTCTCCCTCAGCGCCGCTGCCAGACGGTCTTTGCGTGTGCCGCTCCCTTGTCCCGCCATGGGCCTTCCAACGCCCTTTCGCCCGCCTGATGCTTGGGTTATAGCAGCGGTCCCGCGGCCCCCTTCGGGCCGCCAATTGTTGCCGCAGTAGCGTAGTGGTAGCGCAACCCCTTGGTAAGGGGTAGGTCGACAGTTCAATTCTGTCCTGCGGCACCATCTTTTGGGCTTAACCCTTTACGGGTACTGGTGAAGCTTGGTTTAACGTCCCAATCGCGTCGGAGCCAAGCGTGCCCGTAAACGAAAAACCATTCGAAGAAGGATTGCAGTTCCTGCGCGGGCTGATCGCCAGCCCCCGTGGCGTGGGCGCGATCGCGCCTTCCAGCCAGGCGCTGGCGCGCGCGGTCGCGGCGGAGGTCGATCCGGGCAGGCCGGGGCCCATCCTCGAACTCGGCCCGGGTACGGGCGCCATCACCAAGGAGATTCTCGGCCGGGGCGTTGCCCCCGAGAGGCTGACCCTGATCGAGTACGATCCGGCTTTCGTCAAGCTGCTGAAGGAGCGATTTGCCGAATTGCGCGTGCTGAAGGGCGACGGCTTTGAGTTTGAGCGCAGCATCGGAAACCACGCCGCGGAGGATTACGCGGCGATCGTATCGGGGATGCCGCTGTTGAATTTCCCCCCTCCGAAACGGCGCTCCCTGATTGAAACGGCGCTGCGGCGATTGCGGCGCGGGGCGCCGTTCGTTCAGTTTTCCTATGGCTTCATGCCGCCGCTTCCGGCGCCGGCAGGAGCCACCGTGCAGATGGCAGCCTTTGTGTGGAAGAACCTGCCGCCGGCGCGCGTATGGGTTTACCGCCGCCGGTAAACCTCACGGCTCCGCCGTGCGCCTCGTCTATCGAATCAGGGTTTTGCGCGCTGCTCCGCGAGTTCGCCGTTCAGCTTGACGATGACGACCGGAATGGCTGCCAGATAGACGCAAATACCGATGATGAACGTCGCCCAGGGCAGCAGAATCGCGAAGGGGACGAGCACGATGGTCAGGATCGCAATGGCGATCCTCGCGTGCTGGGAAAGCTCGGTGTGTTTCAGCGACGGCGTTGGCACGCGGCTGACCATCAATACCGAGGTGAACGCAATCAACGCCATCGAAAAGATCGGCTCGCGGAAAAACGCGTGCCCGAATTCGAAGTCGAGCAGCAGCGGCAGCAGCATGACGCAAGCGGCCGCCGGGGTCGGAAGTCCGGTAAAATACGGAAAGGAATGAGTCGCGCCTTCATCGCGCGCCGCCTGTACGTTGAACCGCGCCAAACGGATGGCGCTACAGGCGCAGAAGATGAGCGCGGCAATCCAACCCGCATCGCCCATCGCCCAAAGGCTCCAGGTGTAGGCGATGATCGTGGGCGCGACACCGAAGCTCACGAGATCGGCAAGCGAATCCAACTGAGCCCCGAACCGGCTGTCCGCGCCCAGCCTACGCGCCGCGCGCCCATCGAGCATGTCGAAGACCATGGCGCAGAAGAGCGCGATCACCGCGCCCTTCCATTGCTCCAACAACACGAAGCGGATCGCCGTCAGCCCGGCACAAAGGCCGAGCAAAGTCAGCGCGCTCGGGATGACCTTGCTGATCGAGAGATCTTCCAGGCGCTCAAGGCGATCTTCCAGGCGCTCGAGACGAGCCGAAGCCCATTGGCGCGGCGTCATTCTTTCGCGGAACATGCCTCAAACCCTCTCACAGGAATTTCGCAAGCACCGTCTCCCCGGCTTTGACCCGCTGGTTCTTTGCCAACACGATCGTGCCAGGCGGCAAGTAAACATCCAGCCTACTGCCGAAACGGATAATGCCAAAACGTTCTCCTCGCGTCACACGCTGTCCCAGAACGAGATCGCATCGGATACGCCGTGCCACCAGCCCGGCAATTTGTACCACAGCAAGATCGTCTGTCGCCTCCCCTTGTTCAGAACGAATACGGATTGACATTCGTTCATTATGTTCGCTGGCCTTGTCGAAGGAAGCGTTGAAAAACCGCCCTTTTCTGTAGTTTAGCGCAATGACCCGCCCATCGACCGGCATGCGATTTACGTGAACGTTGAACACATCCATGAAAATGCTCAGCCTTAGCCGAGGCTCCGGGCCCAAGCCGAGTTCCGGCGGCGGAACGGCCTGGAGAATAGGAAGCAGCTTTCCATCCGCCGGACTGACGATCAGCCCGGGACCGGCAGGCGTGACGCGATCGGGATCGCGGAAAAAGGCCACGCACCAGAGCGCGAACGGCGCGAATGCGAGGGCGGCCCAGGGTGAGAGCTCGAACAGCAGGATATCAACGGCGAGGAACAGAGCGATGAAACGCCAACCGTCGCGGTGGATGGGAATTCTCAAGGGTGCTCAGATCCGCTTTTGGCTTCGGTGTCCCTAGTGTGGCGAATCCGAAATTCGCAAGTTCTTGGGCAACACTCTGGGCGAATTTCGGATTCAAAGCCACACTAGCAATTTATTGAATCTCGTGTGGTTTTCAGATTTGAAGTTCCTAAACGTGAATGCCACGAAAGTCCTAGGAACTTCAAATCCACCACACGAGGCGCTCTTCCGTAGGGCCATGGGTTCACGCCCGCAAGGCACAATATGTGGCTCGTGCTCCGCCATCAGGCACGTTTATTCGCTTCGCGCGTTTTTAGGTCGCGCCGATCTGATGCGCGCGGGAGATCCTCCATGCCTATTACCCACATCGATATCCTGACCATCCAACCACTGGTGGCTTTGCTGTTCGGTATTCTGGTCTTGGCCATGCCGCGGCTGTTGAATTACCTGATCGGCATCTATCTGGTGTTGATCGGCGCCATGGGACTGTGGCCCCATCTCTTCACCGCCACTGCCAGGACCTTAGCGCAGCTCGGCTGAGCGGGTGGAATTGAGCGCTGCGAGTACCGAGGATTCGGTCAGCAGCTGCGGCAGGATGATTGGCGCTTCCGCGCCCGGACCGAAATAGAGATACAGCGGCACGCCCGAGCGGCCATGGCTGGCCAGAAGCGCGGTGATTTCCGAATCCTGATTGGTCCAATCCGCTTTCAACGCCGCCACCTTGCGGTCGGCGAAGGCGCGGGCGAGCCTTGTCCCCGAGAGCGCCACTTTTTCGTTGACCAGGCAGGTGATGCACCAGGCCGCCGTCGCGTTGATGAAGACCGGACGGCCTTCCGCGCGCAAGGCTTGCAATCGGGCGGCGCTGAAGGGCTCATAGCCGAGCGCGCTTTGGGACGGGGTCGCCGCCGAAGCCGGCGGCGTGCCGGCTCCTGCCCGCGGGATGAGAATCCCTGTCCCCAGCAGCGCCAACGCGGCCGTCACGAGCCCCGCGGCGCGGCGCAGGCCGCTCGTCCCCTGGCTCCTGCCATAGACCCATAGAGCGAAGGCGAGCAGGAGCGCCGCCGCCAAAGCGGCCAGCACGCCGTCGGAACCTGTCTGCAGGCTCAGGACCCAGACCAGCCAGATTGCGGCGCCATACATCGGAAAAGCGAGCATCTGGCGCAGGGTCGTCATCCAGGCCCCGGGCCTGGGGAGCAGGCGAAGGGCTCCGGGGACAAGACCGACCAGCATGAAGGGTGCGGCAAAGCCCAAGCCTAGGGCCGCAAAAATGGCGAGCGCCTCCTCGGCGTTCGCGGTCAAGGCATAGCCCATGGCCGCGCCCATGAACGGGGCCGTGCACGGCGTGGCCACCACGACGGCCAGGACGCCGGTGAAGAAGCTTCCGCTTGCCCCCTCTTTGCGGGCAAGGCCGCCGCCAAGATTTGCCACCCGCCCGCCGCCGAATTCGTAAAGCCCCGAAAGATTGAGGCCGACGGCGAACATCAACAGCGCGAGCGCCGTCACGAAGAGCGGCTGCTGCAGCTGGAACCCCCAACCCAAGCTCATGCCTGCGGCGCGGAAGCCGAGCAGGGCTCCGGCAAGGGCGAGGAAACTCAAGACGACGCCTGTGCCATAGGCAAAAGCGGCAGCCCTGGCTTTGCCTGGCGCGTCGCGGTTGGACGCGAGCGCGAGCGCCTTCATCGAGAGCACCGGAAACACGCAGGGCATCAGATTGAGAATCAGCCCGCCGAGGAACGCGAAGAGAAGAAGCCGGGGGAGACCGTCCGCGCTTGCGCCGGCTTCCAGCGTCACGGACGAAACCGGCACCGAACCCGGCTCCGCCTCGATATTCAGCGCATCGACCCGGCCATCGGCGCCGGTCAGCACCAAGAGGCCGGCGAGCTTGCCGATCGCCGCGCGCTTATCCTTGTTGGCAAGCGTGTGGCCGGTCCGGCTCTCGATCACCAAGCCCTGATCGCTCGTACCCACAAGCTGGGCAGCGGCCGGTTCCACCATACCATCCGTATACGGATAGAATTCCGTGGAGCGCGGTTTGGCCGTGACGAGCTCGGGGCTCTGGATCAGGAGGGCAAATCTTTTGTCGTCGGCATCGTAGATCGCGGACCAGGGCGAGGCGTGGGGGAGCTTGGCGCGCGCCTCAGCGAACAGCGAGGCCGTCTTGGCGTCGGACGGCGGTGGCGAGGCCGTCACGGGCATCGGCACAGTGAGATGCTTCTCCTCCGGAACGCAGACTTCGGCGCAGACCAGCAACATCACATCGGCCGAAAGGGTCGCGCGATCGCCGGGCTTCGCGTCCGCCGGAGCCTTGATGTCGGAAAGAAGGGCGACCTGGTCCTCATAACCGAAATCCATCAGCGGCCCGACCGGCAGGTGCTTGGGGTAGGGCCATTGGATCGGGCCAGCGCTCCAGCCCGGCGGCAAATGCCAATTTATCGTGGTGGGGGCGCCCGCATCGCCCGGATTGATCCAATAGGTGTGCCACGTCTTGCGGATGATTTCGTTGAGCGCCACCGTGACCGTGCCCCCGGGCGCAACGCCTGCGCGTTCCGGGACAAGGCTCGCATCGACTTTGGGCTTGTCGTCCGGCAGGGCGCCCGATTGAGCCGCAGCGTCCCTAGAGAAGAGAGCCGCGCAGATCAGAGCCAGACAGGGGACGAGGAGCCGCTTCATGACCCAACCTATACTCCCCGCTTTCGCTGTAAAAAAGCGCGTCCGGCGCCTTGCCGGCCACCAAGGCCGATAACCGGGCTATGGAAGCTGTCACATTGCCGTCAGAGCACGTTCTTCTCATATGGAAGCGCCTACGCCGAGGGATTTTGCGGCGCAGGCAGGAGCAGGGTGAAGAGCGTAGCGGGAACTACGGTCGAGCCCTTCGACGAACCCGTGACGCAAAAGCCCCCGGCCCCAAAGGGTTGCGCGCGGGCGGGCGCCCGCTTCCCCGATCAAGTCGGGGACTGCGCCGCTCAACCGATGTCACCGCATCGCTCTTCGCGTCGCGCCTGGCGGATCACCTCGCCCGCGCGCAACGTAGACGATTCCATATGAGAAGAACGTGCTCTAATGAAGCGCCATGCGTATCACCGCGGGAAGATTCAAGGCACGCGCGCTCATCGCTCCGGGCGATGCCAGCGTCCGGCCGACCTCGGACAAGGTCCGCCAGGCGGTCTTCAATATATTGGAGCATCGGGATTTCGGCTTTCCCTTCGCGCTTGAGGGCACGCGCGTGGTGGACCTTTTCGCGGGCACCGGCGCCCTGGGGCTGGAGGCCGTCTCGCGGGGCGCACGCTACTGTTTGTTCGTCGATGAATCTCCTGCGTCGCGGGCGCTCATCCGGCAGAATGTCGAGGCGTTCGGGCTGACCGGCGCGACCAAGATCTGGCGGCGCGACGCAGCCACGCTCGGCCCCCTCGACACGCTCTCGCCCTTCGACCTGGCCTTCCTCGATCCGCCCTATCGGAAGGGGCTTCTGGCGCCCGCGCTTGCGGGATTGCGCGACGGGCGCTGGCTGGTGGCCCCTGCCCTTATCGTCGCGGAGATGGCCGAAGACGATGATCTTCCGTCTACGGATGGATATGAGATGCTCGACGACCGCGTCTATGGCGACACAAGGGTGGTGATTTTGAAGACCGCCCCCTTACCCATCATTGGCGGTAATTGCTGACGGCGCCGTCCGACAACCGCTTTTTTCGGGCATAAGCAGCCGCCCACGCTGCAACCGGCAAGGTTGTAAAGAGCACATATATTAGTGTAATTTTTTTAATACATCTCGCCTTATGTGCGAGGGAAGGACCTCATGATTCGAACCCGAGCATTTGGCGCAATAGGAGTGGTACTGGCGGGAGGGGTTCTCTTGGCCGGCGCAAGCATGCCTGCGGAAAAGTCCGCCTCCTCCGGCGCAACCGCCAATCGCCCGGCATTCGATCGACAGGCATTTTGGCAAACCACAAAGGTCTATTGCGACAGCTGCCATTTCGGTCCCAAGGCGCGCGCAAAGCTGAACCTGGAGGCCTTGGACTTCACCCATCTCGACGTCAATGGCGAGGCCTGGGAGAAGGTTTTGCGCAAACTGCGCAACCGCGAGATGCCACCGGCCGGGGCGCCGCGGCCCGACGCGGCTACCTATGAGGCATTGGTCGCCTCGATCGAGGCCGAACGCGATCGCGTGGGGCAAATCAGGCCCAATCCGGGACGCCCCGCGGTCCATCGCCTCAACCGCGCGGAATACGTCAACGCCATTCGCGACCTGCTGGCCGTCGAGGTTGACGTTTCGGAGCTCTTGCCCGCCGACGATGCAGGCTACGGTTTCGACAACAATGGGGATGTGTTGTCGGTCTCGCCGGTGCTGATGGAGGCCTATCTCTCCGCGGCGCGGAAGATCAGCAGAAGCGCCATCGGCGACCGCGGTGCGGGCCCGATCGTTGCGAATTACGAGCTGCCGCGATTCCTCATGCAGGATGACCGGATGAGCGAGGACCTTCCCTTGGGCTCGCGCGGCGGCTTGGCCCTGCGCCACGATTTCCCGCTCGATGCCGAATATGTGCTGCGCATCAAGCTGCAACATAATGGCTATACCTATGCGCTCGGGACCGAGCATGAGCGGCAGATCGACGTCCGGCTGGACGGGCAGAAGGTCAAGCAGTTCATCGTCGGCGGCGATTACAAGGCCAAGCGCCCTGCCCAGCCCAGTTCCTTCGGGCAAGGCGAGTACGAACGCTATCTGATCAACGCGGATCAGAATCTCGAACTGCGTTTCCCGGCAAAAGCGGGCACGCATCTGATTCAGGTGACGTTCCCCAACCACACGGCCGAGCTGGAAGGCGTCTTCGAGCCGCCGATCACCGACTATTCCTACGCTTTGAGCTATGGCCGCGCCGACACGGAGCCGGCGGTGGCCAGCCTCAGCATCGGCGGGCCTTACAACGTCAAGGGCACAGGCGACACGCCGAGCCGCGCGCGCATCTTCGCTTGCAAACCCGCATCGGCCGCCGATGAGGATTCCTGTGCCCAGCAAATTCTTTCCAATCTCGCGCACCGTGCCTTTCGTCACCCGGTTGCGGATGCAGATCTTCAGGAGCTGATGGCTTTCTACCGGTCGGGCCGCAACACTGGCACGTTCGAGGATGGCATCGAATCGGCTTTGCAGCGGGTTCTGGTGGACCCGGAATTCCTGTTCCGGATCGAACGCGATCCCCCGCAGGTTGCGGCAGGTGCGGCCTATCGCATCAGCGATCTCGAATTGGCATCGCGGCTTTCATTCTTCCTGTGGAGCAGCATTCCCGACGAGCAACTTCTGGACCTCGCAGAGCACAACAAGCTCGGCACTCCGGCGATCCTCGAACAGCAGGTCCGGCGCATGCTGGCCGACCCGCGCGCCGAGGCGCTGGTGAACAATTTCGCGGGACAATGGCTGTATCTGCGCAACGTGCAGAAGGTCTGGCCCAATCCGGACATCTATCCCGATTTCGACGCCAATTTGCGCGACGCTTTCGCCAAGGAGAGCGAACTCTTCTTCCAGAGCATGCTCAAGGAAGACCGCAGCGTGCTCGATCTGATCGATGCCGATTACACCTTCCTGAATGAGCGCCTGGCGCGGCATTACGGGATTGCCAACGTCTATGGCAGCCATTTCCGGCGCGTCGCGCTCAGCGACGAAAACCGCAAAGGCCTCCTTGGCCAGGGCAGCATCCTGACGGTCACGTCCTATGCCACCCGGACGGCACCGACGATTCGCGGCAAGTGGCTGCTGGAAAACATCCTCGGCACGCCGCCGCCACCGCCGCCGGCGAATGTTCCGTCCCTCGCGCTGAAGACCGGCGGCGACGGCAGGCTGCTCACGATGCGCCAGCAGATGGAGGCGCATCGCGCCAATCCTGCTTGCGCCTCTTGCCACAAATTGATGGACCCCTTGGGTTTTGCTCTCGAAAATTTCGATGCGACCGGCAAATGGCGCAGCATGGATGGCAGCAGCAAAATCGACGCTTCGGGCGTCACGCCCGACGGTTTTCCCCTTAAGGGCCCTGCGGATTTGCGAGACTATCTGATGTCCCGCCCCGATCAGTTCGCCGCCACGGTCACGGAAAAGCTTCTTACCTATGCTCTGGGCCGCGGCGTCGAAGAGTATGATTATCCCGTCATTCGCAAGATCGTGCGGGACTCGGCACCGGGCAAATACAAATGGTCCTCTCTCGTGGTTGCGATCGCGGAGAGCACGCCGTTCCAGATGAGGGGATCCAAAGAGCCATGATGGTCATCACGCAAAAGGCGCTTCGCCGCCGCACCGTGTTGCGCGGGCTCGGTACGACCCTGGCGCTGCCGCTGCTGGACGCCATGGCTCCGGCACTGGCACGCGGGCAAACGGCGGCGAAAGCGCCAACGCGCCTTTCCACCGTCTATGTGCCCAACGGCATCATGATGGAACAGTGGACGCCCGACAGCGATGGTCCGGACTTCAAGCTGAAGCCGATTTTGGAATCCTTGGCGCCGTTCCGCGACCGGATGGTGATTCTCTCGGGGTTGTCCCACAACGCCGGCGGCCGCGCCCACTTCGGCGAAAACACCGGCGACCATGCTCGCGCCGGCGCGAGCTACCTTTCCGGCGTGCATCCGAAGAAAACCGAAGGCGCCGATACCGCGGCAGGCGTTTCCATGGACCAGATCGCGGCCAGGCAGATAGGGACGCAGAACCAGCTCGCTTCGCTCGAATTGTGCGTGGATTCGCCCGAGCTTCTCGGCCAGTGCGAGGCGGGTTATTCCTGCGCTTACATGAACTCCATCTGCTGGCGCACGCCGACCACGCCCATGCCGATGGAAGACCACCCGCGCGTGGTGTTCGAACGCCTGTTCGGCGATTCGGAGAGCACCGATCCGGCCGTGCGCCTCGCCCGCATCAAGCAGGACCGCAGCATCCTGGATTCCGTCGGCAAGAAGGCGACGCGGCTGAAGGCCGAACTCGGTGCATCCGATCGGTTGAAAGTCACCGAATATCTGGACGCCGTTCGCGATGTCGAGCACCGCATTCAGACGGTGGAAGCGCAATCGGGGCGCAAGCTGCCGAAGGTCGAGCGGCCCGCGGGCATTCCGGAGAGCTTTACCGAGCACGCCAGGATGATGTTCGATCTGCAGGTGCTAGCGCTGCAGACGGATTTGACTCGCGTCGTCACCTTCATGATGGGGCGCGAATTCGGCGGCCGTACCTATCAGGAAATCGGCATTCCCGAAGGCTACCACGCACTGACGCATCATCAGTACAACGCGGAGAAGATCGCGAAGGTCATCCAGATCCAGATCTATCACGCCAAGCACCTTGCCTATTACGTCGAGAAGCTGCGTTCCACGCCCGACGGCGACGGTTCGCTGCTGGATCACATGGTGATTCTCTATGGCGGCGGCCTGTCCGACGGCAACACGCATCTGCACGACAATCTTCCCGTTGTGCTGCTGGGCGGCGCATCGGGACAGATGAAGGGCGGCCGTCACATCCGCCACAAGGACGTGCCGATGTCGAATCTGCTGCTCAGCATGCTCGACATGGTGGGCGCGCGTCAGGACAAAATCGGCGACAGCACGGGCCGTCTCAGCCTGGCTTAGTGAAAATGCCGCCGTGCCACGGGCTTGGCAGCCGTGGCTTATTTTTTCGGCGGTTCCAGCCCGCGCAGCCCCCGGTTGACACGGTAGGCTTCCGAATCCTCCGTAGGCGGATGGAAATAGCCGGGCGTATCGAGGTGCGTCGCGCCCAGCTTCAACAGCAGATCGCGCGTGCTCGGCTGAATGATCTCGCCCAATTCATCGCCGTTCGGTATCCACGGCAGGCGCACACCCGTGGCAGCGCTCAAGGGCGTCTGCTGGTATTTGTCGCGCACGTCCAGCTTGGCGCCCTTCTCGAAGAGGAACTGCACGACCCCGTCCGCGCCATTGGAGGCGGCCCCGTGCATCGCGGTCAAGCCGTCCTCATTGGCGGCATTGATGTCCGCGCCCAGTTCGACCGCGATTCTGACCGCGTCGAGCGAGGTGGGTTTGTCCTGGTCGGTGAAATCCTGACCGCGGGTCAATCCTGCCGCGAGCATCAAGGCGGTCGACCCGCTCTTGGTTGTCAGCTTGGGATCGGCGCCGGCGCTCGCCAACATGCGCATTGCCACCGGATCGGGGGATGCCGCGGCCAACAGGAACGGTGTGGCGCCGAGAAGCTCGTCGCTATGGCCTCCACCGAGCGCAATTTTTTTCTCGATTCTCAGGTTCGGATTGGCCTTGTGCGCCAGGAGCGCCTTGACCAGATCTTCCATGTTCGGCCGGAACAGATACTCCACGTAATTGGCGAAGCGGATTTCGTTCAGCGCCGTGATGCCTTTCATCAGGGCATAATGCAGCGCGGTCGCGCCGGTCTTGTCGCGGGCATTGGCGTCCGCACCCTTGTCCAGCAGGAACATGGCCACGGCTTCCTGGCCGCTGGCGCTCGCGACCACCAGAGGCGTCATGCCGTCCGGACCGGCCTCGTTCACGATGGCGCCATCCGCGATAAGAATCTTCGCCGATTCCAGATCGCCGACGCGGGCGGCGAACAACAATGGCGTGAACCCGTGGGCCGAGTGGGCGCGAATGTCCGCGCCCGCCTGGACCAGGACCTGCGTCACATCGGGATGCTTCTGCGCCACGGCCCACATCAAAGCGGTCTGTGCCTGCTCATTGTCCTTGGCGTTCACGTCCGCCTTGCGGGCAAGCAGGAATTTGACCGCCGCCACGCTGCCGGTTCGCGCGCAGCGCATCAGCGGGGTTTCGCCCGAGGCCGCGTTGAGGTTCGGGTTGGCTCCGGCGGCGAGCAGCTTCTCGACCATCGCGCCATTGCCATTGGTGCAGGCAAGCGAAAGGGGCGTGGCGCTGTAATCGTTCCTGGCGTTGACATTGGCGCCGGCACGAACCAGGAGATCGACGCTCTCAAGGTCGTCCCAGTGGACCGCCCAATGCAGCGCCGTGGCCCCGTCGGCCTGCGACGCATTCACATCGGCTTTGTCGCGGATGAGGGCGCGCAACGCGGCTTTGTCTTGCTTGGCGGCGGCATCGGCCAGCCGCGGCGCTTCCGCGGCCGAGAGTTGGGCGCAGGCGATGATCGCCGCACCCAGCAATCCCGCCAGCAAGCCATTTTGGTATTTCAACGCATAACGCATGCCCATGATCTCGCTTGGATGAAAGTCGCATTCTGGCCTAAGCGGGCGGTAGCCTTTCGGTCCCGGCCAGGCCAAAGTTCTTGCGCCAAGAACGCGGCCAAAGTCCTAACGGCGCCAGGAGCAAGCGCAGGTAATTGCCTTCGTCGGGCAATCCGCCCGGATGGCCGATGCGCTCCGGCTGCGAGATCTCGCCGTTCTTCTTAGGCAGATAGAAGGTTCCGAACAGCATGTCCCAAATGGGAAATTCGACCGCGTAGTTGCAGGAATAGCCGTAACCTTCTGGGACCTGGGCAGAGTGATGCCATCGATGCACTTGGGGCGTCACGAAGACGTAATTCAGGACCCCGCCGTTCAGATCCGCGCCGCAATGCTGCAGCGCCCCACCGATAAAGGTGAGAGGAACCGCAATCAGAATCGCAATGGGATCGAAGCCAACAATGCCGACAACGAGGTAGACCAGGACGTTGCGCAGCGCATAGTCGATTGGGTGCGAGACATAGGTATTGAAGGCTTTTAAGTCGGTCACCCGGTGATGATAAGCGTGCAGCTCCCACAGAAATTGGTTTTCGTGCTGCAGGCGGTGCATCCAATAGCGGAAGAAGCTGACGAACACGGCGATGGTCGCAATCTGCAGCCAGATCGGGCCGAGTTGACCGGGCGATGCAAACACAAGCTTGCGGCCCAGGTAATGCTCAGGCAGGTACAACAGCACCGGCAGCACCAACAGCGCGATGACAACGCCGTTCAGATAAAGGTTCACGATGTTCGAGATGATGTCGCGCGTCAGCACATTTCGCTGCGAGTCCGCGTAGCGGTAGTGATAAATCCTCTCCAAGAGGATCACCACGGCAAACAGCAGCAGGCGGTCCCATTTGGGAACCCAGGCGTCGATCTCCGGATGCGTTTGAGCGGCGAGGCGCAAGCCGAAGAAAATCACCATGACAAGCGGAAGAACCGCGAAATTGTAGAGCTGGGACCTGCTGACAGCTGACAAGGAGGGCCTCCGAATGGAATCCCGGACGAATTGCGACGCCCGTGTAACAAAGATATCTAACGCCGGGCTTTGCGGTCAACGCCTGCACAAACGCCAATGTCCATGGTTTCAGTGATTTCAGCCCTTCCTCACCCGCTTTGGGGTTGACGCCCCCAGCACTCCCTCCCCGGCGCTGTCCAGCCTCCGCTTTGCCCCCCCAAATCCCGTCATTCGCCGTGTGGCTCGGGAATAACTTTTCGCCAAATCCCGTCATTCGTCAGAAGACATGCCCAGGAGTGCCGCCGCGCATGAACGCAATGTGAAAAACGAAGGGCATAGGAACCCGCTTCTCAAGATGGCGGAGGACCTCGATGGTCAAAAGAGGACAGTTCAGATCGTTTGCGGCAGCGATCGTTTTCGGAAATCGCGCTCGCCATCATCAAAGACTTGGTCAAATCTATACAGCCTGTTTTCGTTTTTGGACGTATAATAGCGTTCGGCCCAAGCAGCGCGTTATCACTCCTGAGATCTGGTCATCGGCTGGCTCCTCTCACCAGTATCGAACAGACCATTCCCCAAAGAGGCGCTCAATTGCTCAAGGTTCTCATAGCAGAAGACGAGTTGCTGATTGCGGATTTGATGGAAGATACGCTGACCGCAAACGGCTACGAAGTCTGTGGTATCGCCCGTACCGTCGATGAAGCGGTGGCGCTGGGCGAACTGCATAAACCGGACCTCGCTGTCTTCGATATTCGGCTTGCAAAGGGCGGCCAAGGCCCCGAGATCGCTCGGCGGCTAAAGAGCAAAGGAAAATTCGGCGTGCTCTACGCGACGGGCACCGACGCACGGAACAGCGCGCTCACGCTGGCCGATGGGGAAGCTTTGATCGCAAAACCGTATCGCAATGAGGACCTCCTGCGCGCCTTGGCAATCGTCCGGGAGATTGTGACGGACGGGACCGCCACACCGCCATTTCCGCGGGGCTTCCATTTGTTGGCGAAATCCGCTGCACCTCTCACTCCAGCGGTGCCGGCATGAGCGAAAAGCGCACGATCGAGAAGCTTTTGCGTCAACAGGCGGCGCTCGCGAACTTCGGCAGTTTCGCTTTCACGGAAAGGGACGTCAAAAAGGTCTTGACCGAAGCGGCGCGCGCTTGTGCGGAGAGCTTGAGTGTGCCTTTCGCGAAAATTTGCCGCCATCGCAAAGCGGAGAACGACCTCATCGTCGACGCGGGGCATGGCTGGAATGCGGGCGTCGTTGGGACCGTGGTATCGGCGGCCGATGAGAAGTCGACGCAGGGGCGCGCGTTCGTCACGGGTGAGCCCGTGATCCTTGAGGACCTCACGCTTAACAAAAGCTATGCGCTTCCAGCCTTCTATGCGGAGCACAAGATTCTCGCGACCGCCGATGTTCTGATCAAAGGCACGGGCGAGCCGTGGGGCGTTCTGGAGGTCGACAGCCCAATCTCACGCAAATTCGATCAACATGACGTCAATTTCCTGACGGGCTTTGCAAATGTCATTGCCGAGGCGGTGGCAACCGCGGAGCGATTGGCCGTTCTACATATGACGATCGAACAGATGGAATCCTTGATCGCAGACAAGGAGGTTTTGGCAGGAGAGCTGCAACATCGCGTCCGAAACAACCTCCAGCTCATATCCGGGATGCTGAGCCGGCAAATCGACATCAGTGACAATAGCGGAAAAGAAGGGATACGCGCCATCGGGCGGCGCGTGATGAGCCTGGCGGCGATTTACGACCATCTGCTTGGAAACGGCCTCAGCCGCTGCATAGATTTTGATCGCTATTTGAGGTCACTCTGCGATAGTTTGCGCGACTTTCAAGAGGCTCGGGAATTTGCCGTGGCGCTGACATGCGACGGCAAGCCGAAACCCCTGCCGCTCGATCTCGATACGGTGACCTCGCTTGGCATCGTCGTCGGCGAGATCATATCGAACGCATATCTTCACGCGTTTCCGGGACGCCCCGGAACGATCCACGTCATGCTGACGCCAAGCGCCACGGGCGCCACACTCACCATCCGCGATGATGGCGTCGGCTTTGTGGAGTCTCCCTCGAGCAAGCGCCATGGCGTCGGCTTGGTGCGGCGCCTCGTGGAGCAGATCGAGGGAACGGTACGCGTCGTCTCGAATCGCGGCACGGAATGGACGATCGCAGTTCCAAACGAGAAGGCCGGCCTTAAAGCGGCCTGATTTAGCGGCGGCCGAAGAGGCGCTCGATGTCCGCGAGCTTCAATTCCACATAGGTCGGGCGGCCGTGATTGCACTGGCCGGAATGGGGTGTTGATTCCATCTCGCGTAGCAGCGCGTTCATTTCATCGGCATTCAGACGGCGCCCCGAACGCACGCTCATATGGCAGGCGAGCGTCGCCGACACATGGTCGAGCCGGTCCTTCAAGGATGAAAGGGATTCCGTTTCGGTGAGATCATCGGCGAGATCGCGGATGAGGGCCTTCACATCGATCTGACCGAGAAGCGCGGGAATCTCCCGCACCATCAGCGCGCCCGGTCCGAAACTTTCGACCACGAGACCCAGCGCGGAGAGTTCCTCGCTACGCGCGAGCACGCGGGTGGCTTGGCTTTCGTCCATCTCCACGATTTCGGGGATCAGCAGAGCTTGGCGCTTGATGCCGCCATTCTCCAGCGCCTGCTTCATGCGCTCATAGACGAGGCGCTCATGGGCTGCGTGCTGATCCACGATGACGATGCCGTCTGGCGTCTGAGCCACGATATAGGTGTCGTGGAGCTGCGCGCGCGCGACCCCGAGAGGCGTCTCCGCTGCGTGGTCATGGTCATGATCGCGGTGCGCGTGGGCGTGCGTGTTTGGTTCCGCGGCCGGTATGTGCATTCGCGACGGCGATGCGAGCGGCGCTTGGTACACAAGCGCGGATTCGGCCAGCCCCGAAAAACGCTGCTGTGTTGGATAGGAATAGCTCTGCGGCCTCAATTGCGGCGCGCGGAAAGCTTCGAGCGCAGCATCGGCAACGGTGCTCGAGGCGCGGTGGCTCGCTTCATGCAGCGCCGCTTTGAGCGCGCCAACGATCAGCCCCCGCACCAGGCCGGAATCGCGGAAGCGCACTTCGGCCTTGGCGGGATGGACGTTCACATCGACCAGCATCGGATCGCATTCGATGAAAAGCGCCACCGCCGGGTGACGGTCGCGCGCCAGATAATCGGCATAAGCGCCCTTGACCGCGCCGAGCAGCAGCCGGTCGCGCACCGGGCGGCCATTGACGAAGAGGAACTGCATCTGCGCATTGGCGCGGTTATAGGTGGGAAGCCCTGCAAACCCCCAGAGCCGCACGGATTCGCGCGCCGCCTCCAGCTTGGCGGCATTGTCGGCGAAATCGCGTCCCATCAATTTGGCGAGCCGCCCGAGCGCGCCATCGAACAGCGTTGCCTCGGCATGGAGAGAAAGCACGACGCGCCCCTCATCGGTGAGCGTGAACCCGACATCGGGACGCGCCATGGCGAGCCGCTTGACGATGTCGATGACGGCGAGCGACTCGGCGCGCGAGGATTTGAGGAATTTCAGCCGCGCGGGCGTGGCGAAGAAAAGATCGCGCACCTCGATCCTGGTGCCGCTTTCGCCGGCGCTCAAAAATCCCGCCGGCTCGGGCCCTTTTATCGCACCGCCCTCGACGTGGATCGTGTGAGCTTCGGAATGTTTCGCCCGGCTGGAGATGACAAGGCGCGCCACCGCGCCGATCGAGGGGAGCGCCTCGCCGCGAAAGCCCAAAGTTGCGATATTGGTCAGATCGTCCACCCCATCGGCACCGAGCGGCAGCTTGGAGGTGGCGTGGCGTTCTATGCAAAGCACCAGAGCGTCCGCATCCATGCCCTCCCCGTCGTCTTCGACCAGGATCAGCCCTGCGCCACCCGCGGCGATGGTGACGGCGATGCGTTTGGCGCCGGCATCGAGCGCGTTCTCGACCAGTTCCTTCACGGCGCTGGCCGGACGCTCCACCACTTCGCCGGCCGCGATGCGGTTGATGGTGCCCTCGGGCAGACGGCGGATCCTCGCCCGCGCCTTCACCTCAAGTCCCATGGCGGTCCTCTCTCAAAGGGCGCCAAGTCTAGACGCGAGGCATGCCCCGCGCCAACGCGCCATCGATTCGCAAGCCTAGCAGGGTGGGGATTGTTCACAAGCAATGGCGATGGCCCCCGCCTCGCCATGGCCGGCCCCCGAGCCGGCCATCCAGCCGCCGCGCGTCGGCGCGGCGAATGAATGTGGCCATGGATTCATACAGCCCGCGCCTCATGGTGAGGAGCACAGCGGCCGTCCTTCGAGACGCGCGCCCTGCGGGCGCTCCTTGTATTAGCGCAGACCGCTAGAATGTAGCC
>JAXDMY010000034.1:0-10399 GCA_034665805.1 Alphaproteobacteria bacterium | reverse complement strand
AATCGCTTCTCGAGAATTTTGCGGTATTCGGACCACCATTTTTCGTCGATCTTGGGTGCCATCACCTCGAAAATCATGATGTCGTCCCGCTTGGTTTCATTTCCGGCAGGCATCCAGTGGCCTTCGGCAGGCGCGCGCGTGAAAGCGGTCAACCCGCTGAAACGCGCGACCAGCTCATCTCCAATCTCACGGTAGATATCATGAGAGAATTCGTGACCCTCATTGTCATAGAGCGGGAGCAGGATTTGGATGAGATGCATGGCGTTTTGCCGCGTGGTTACGTCATGAATCTTGCGAAACCGAACGCGCTCAAGTCGAAGCGGCTCTTACCGTCCACCGCAAGCTCGGCAAGAGCTTCGCCGATCGCGGCGGAATGCTTGAACCCATGGCCCGAGCAGGGCGATGCTACGATGATCCGCTGCGATTGCGGATGGAAATCGATGACGAATTCCGCATCGGGCGTAGCCGTGTACAGGCATGATACGGCCTTGATGCATCGTGAGCTCAGATCCGGCAGATAGGGCGCAACATATTTTTCGTGCATCGCGGCCGCTTCCTCGTCCGACACGTCGCGGTCCACCGTCTCCGGGGTCGTGGTTCGCTCATATTGCTGGGTTGCGATCTTAACACCGCCCTTGGCCCCATCGATCGCGGGAAACCCATAAATCGCCTGTTCCGGCCCCTGCAGTTCCCAGATGAAAACCGGATAATTCGCCGGAAGAAACGGCGTGATCGGCCCCTTCACATCGAACCAGAACAACAGCTGCCGTAGAACTTTGAACGGGGCCGCGTATGCCGGCATCAGCCCCGGCAGCCAGGCGCCCGCGCTGATGATCAGTTTGGCCGCTGTATAAGTGCGCTGGTCGGTCGTAATCGTGACGTCATCCTTGGATGGTTGGAAGCCGAGCACTTTTTCATTCGTGTGGATGGCCGCGCCATATTTCCTGGCGAGTTGCAATTGCGCGGAGATGCACGCCTCGGGGCGCAAGAAACCGGCGCTCGGCTCGTAATAGCCGAGTTCATCGTCGCGAACGCGGAATTGGGAATATCGCATTCTCATGTCCGCTGCGGTCAGGAGTTGATGCGGGATGCGATATTTCTCCGCCGCCGCTACAGTATTGGAGAAGAACTGGTCGACATGCAGCATCGCGGTCCGCGCGCTGCTGGATATGAAGAGACCGCCGGTAATGGTTAGCAGATCGGCGCCTGTCTCTCTCTCGATCTCGCGCCACAGTTCATGCGACCGCAGGACGAGCGGCGTGTAATGTTCGCCTTCCCCGATCGCGAGACGCGTGATACGGGTCTCGCCATGGGATGAGCCGAACGCGTGCGGCGGCGTGAACTGGTCGATGCCCAGCACCCTTCGCCCGCGTTTCGCCAATTGAAAGGCGGCCGCGCTTCCCATCGCGCCCAGCCCGAGCACCAGAAATTCGTATTTGCCCATGGGCCGATTGTAACCTGTTTCTTCCCGAGGCAATCTCCCTGAAAGTGAGCCGGAATCCGTTCGAAGCAGTGAGGACAATGCGCAATGAATGGGGGTGAACGACCGCGAATGGAGGTGCGGCCCACCGGGGTGACATTAGGCGCCGAGATCCGCGGGGTCGACCTGAGGGCGATCGACGACCAGGATTTCGCCGACATTCACCATGCCTGGCTGGACCACCAGGTGCTGCTCTTCCGCGGCCAGAACCTCGATGACGAGCAATTGATCGCCTTCAGCCGGCGCTTCGGCGAGCTGGATTGGGCCCCGGTTCAGGAAAGCGGGCGCCGCTTTGTCGAAGGTCGCCCCGAAATCTACATCGTCTCCAACGTCATCGAAAACGGAGTCCCGATCGGAAGCCTCGGCGCGGGCGAAGCCGTCTGGCATACCGACATGTCCTATTTGCCCGACCCACCCAAGGCGAGCATTCTCTATGCGCTGGAACTGCCCCCTAAGGGCGGCAACACCGGTTTCGTCAGCATGTACGCGGCCTATGAGGCGCTCCCTGCCGCGTTGCAGCAGCGTATAAAGGGGATGAGCCTCAAACATGACGGCACCTACAATAGCGGAGGTTATGTCCGCCAAGGCGTGGACGCTGTGGACAATCCGCTCACCTCGCCGGGCGCCGTGCATCCTCTCGTCTGCAAGCATCCGGAGACGGGCCGCTCCGCGCTTTATCTCGGCCGCCGCCGCAACGCCTACATCACCGGCCTGCCGCTCGCGGAATCTGAAGCCTTGCTCGACGAATTGTGGAGCTATGCCGATCGTGAGGACCTGGCTTGGTACAATCAATGGCGCGTGGGCGATCTGGTACTGTGGGACAATCGCTGCACCATGCATCGCCGCGACCCCTTCGATCCCGATACGCGGCGGATCATGCATCGCACTCAGATAAAGGGCGACACACGGCCGGCGGCATGAGCACGAGAGCACGTTTTTCTCCTATGGAAACGCCTACGCCGAGGGGATTTTGCGGCGCGGGCAGGAGAAAGGCGAAGAGCGTAGCGCGCACTACGGTCGAGCCCTTCGACGAACCCGCGACGCAAAAGCCCCCGGCCCTCAAGGGTTGCGCGCGGGCGGGCGCCCGCTTCGTTGCGCCGCTCGACCGATGTTACCCATCGCTCTTCGCGTCGCGCCTGGCGGATCGCCTCGCCCGCGCGCAACGTAGACGGTTCCATAGGAGAAGAACGTGCTCTAGGCTGCGCTTCATGGTCCGGAAGGGCGCCCGATGCAGACGGTGAGACTTCGTCCGCCGACAATCGTGCTCTCGCTTCTCTGCGCGATGTATTTCCTGCTCTTCATCAATCGCACCAATATCGCGATTGCGGGGCCGTTGATGCAGGCCGACCTTAAGCTCAGCAATACCGAGCTGGGGTTGGCTTTTACCGCCTTCGCCTATCCTTATGCCGCGTTCCAGCTGTTCGGCGGCATGTTGGGCGACAAATTCGGGCCGCGCCTGACGCTCGCCGTTTCCGTTTTTATCGTATTCCTCGCAACTGCCTGGACGGGCGCTGTGGGCGGAATGGCATCTTTGTTCATGGCGCGAACCCTGCTCGGTGTCGGCGAGGGGGCGGCCTTTCCCACGGCGACACGCGCCATGTCGGTGTGGACGCCGATGGGCCGATGGGCCTTCGCGCAAGGGATCACCCATACGTTTTCGCGTGTCGGCAATTGGGCAACAGCGCTCATCGTGGCTGGGCTGATCGCACTTCTGTCCTGGCGCGCCTCGTTCTATCTGCTCGCGCCGATGAATCTTATCTGGATGGGAGTGTGGTGGTGGTATTTCCGCGATTCGCCGAATGAGCATGCGTCGGTCACGCCGGACGATCTTGCGAGGCTCCCTGTGCGCGCGCGCGGCGATGCCAAGCGCAAGATTCCGTGGCTGCGCCTCGCGCTCTTCATCCTGCCGGTGACCTGCGTCGATTTTTGCTATGGCTGGACGCTATGGCTGTTCCAGAACTGGATACCATCTTTCTTCGTGCAGAATTACGGACTGAATCTGAACCGAACCGCCATCTTTACCGCCGGTGTGCTGTTCGCAGGAATCGTCGGCGATACGCTCGGCGGCGTGGCCAGCGACGCGATACTGAAACGCACGCGAAACCTCGTGATCGCCCGGCGCAGCGTCATCATGGGAGGCTTCATCGGTAGTTTCATCTTCATGATTCCGGTGGTGTTGATCCACGACCTGACCATCGCGGCGATCTGCCTTTCGCTGGTTTTCTTTTTCTCGGAGCTGATCGTCGCGCCGATCTGGGCCGTACCGATGGACATTGCGCCGCGCTATGCCGGTACCGCCAGCGGCATGATGAATTTCGGTTTCGGCCTCGCCGGCATCGTCTCGCCGCTGTTCTTCGGCTATATGATAGATCTCACCGGCACCTGGACGGTTCCGTTTCTGGTCTCCATCGGCCTGCTCTTCTTGGGCGCCGTGCTGGCGTTCTATTTGCGCCCAGACCTACCGTTCATCGATGAAGAAGACGCGCCGAAACCGGTGGTTACGGCAGGGCAAGCGAGTGCAGTCTAGCGCACGCGCATGCTGAATTTGGTACGTTCAATTCTGTCCGGGTGTTCAATTTTGAACATCCTTTTGGGTCATGCCAGATTATCCGTACACTGCAATGTTTTTGGGGTGCGGACACTGAAATTCAGGAAGGGACGCCCATTATGGCTGTGTGCGAGCGGCCGGCGTAGTCCATTCGGACCGTCTGGCGCCGGATAGGGTCACCAAGACCCATTTTCGGTTGCCCTTGGATAGGAGCGCATCGTGGCCGACACGCGATTCTACACCCGCAGTGGCCCATTTTCGGTAGGCTTCATTGCGCAACATTTGGGAGCCGAACTATCAAATTCGACTCTTATCGATACGCAGATACATGACTTGGCTGCCTTAGACGCGGCCGGTGCGACGGATCTCAGTATTTTCAGCGACCGGGAATATCAGCAAGCGGCGTCCTGCAGTCGCGCTGGGGCGGTCGTCACGACGCGAGGGCTCGGCCCGTTAATTCCAAGCACAATCTGTCATCTTTATGTTGCCAACCCTCGGCTTGCTTTTGCGCATATCACATATCTTTTCTATCCGGCACGGGCTGTCCAAGGCGGCATTCATGCGACCGCAGTCGTCGATCCGCATGCGACCCTGGGACATGGATGCCAGATCGATGCAGGTGCCAGGATCGGTTGCGGAGTCATCCTGGGGATGAGATGTCACGTCGAATCAAACGCAGTCATTTGCGACAGCGTCACGATGGGCGATGATTGCCGCATTGGTGCGAATACCACCATCCGGAATTCCATCATTGGGGCGCGAGTTCGTGTAGCAACGAACTCCAGCATTGGCGGAGAGGGGTTCGGCTTCGTGCCGGACGCGACAGGCCTATTGCGCGTGGCGCAGCTTGGCCGCGTCATCATCGCCGATGATGTCGAAATCGGCAGCAATTCCGCGATCGACCGCGGCTCCATAGGGGACACGGTCATCGGCCGGGGAACTATGATCGACAATCTGGTTCAAATTGCCCACAACGTTCAGATTGGTTCCCATTGCGTTCTGGCGGGCCAAGTGGGAATCGCAGGCAGCGCGAAACTAGGTAACCGCGTAATGATCGGCGGGCGGTCAGCCATAAGCGATCATGTCACCATCGGCTCCGATGTACGGATTGCAGGTGGCAGTGGCGTTATGCGCGACGCCACGGATGGCGAAGTGATCGGTGGCTACCCGGCCGTTCCTGTCCGCCAATGGCACCGCCAGACGGCAGGCCTCCTCCGTTTGTTCGGCCGAAGATCGAAGAATCCGTTGGTCCACTAGTGTGGCGAATCCGAAATTCGCAAGTGCTTGGGCAACACTCCGGGCGAATTTCGGATTCAAAGCCACACTAGCAATTTATTGAATCTCGTGTGGTTTTCGGATTTGAAGTTCCTAAACGTGAATGCCATGAAAATCTTAGGAACTTCAAATCCACCACACGAGCGACGTACGCCGTGGCGTCATGCTTACAGGCGAAATTGCTAGCGCGGGAAGGGGAATTTCGCGAGCGCGAAGGGCCTTATGTCGGGCGGATAGGGCGAGGACGGATCCGAGTCGCCCGCGAGGATGATTTTGGTCTCGCCATTCACCACCGGATTTCGCTGGTTCTCCAGGCTGGAGACATTCTCCATGCGCGGATATTGCTCGCGCCGGTTGGTATAGCGCCGCGTCACTTTCCAAGGGGCCGTGAACGCCACAGGATCCTCGATGGTGATGTCGGACTGAAGAGTCTTGTCGTCGGTCTTTCGGATGCGCTCGATCACATGCGCCTCATCGCTCAACGCCGCGCCCGTGCGATCGATGGGAACGCCGCCCCTCAGGCTGACCGTCTCCACCACCAACGTGTCGCCTTCCCAATGGCCGATGGAGTAACCCTCGAATGTCGGCCAGAGCTCGTCCTTGGGCGGGAAGGGGCGTCCGTCGGTATAGATGTAGCGCACGTCGGGCCGCTCATAGATGATCCAAACCTGTTCCGGGCGAAGGACGAATTGCAGTCCGCGCGCGGGCGACATCATGCGGATCATGCCGCCGGGATATCCCAGCGACAGCGGGTCCGAGAATTTTTCCTGCTTCACCACATCGGTGAGGAAACGGGTGTAGGCGGCCTCCCATTCCGGTTTGTAGGGCGGAAAATCCCGTGCATTGGGATTGTTGGCATTGAGGGATGCGGCGCCGGCCTTTTGTTCGAACAGCGTCGTCCCTACGCCCATCCAGACCCCACTCCAATCGGGCAGCGCGGCATAGGCTTTGGCTTTGTCGGCTGCCGGCGGAGCGGCGGATTGCGCAGGCCGCGAAACCGCCAAAGCCCCGGCAGCGACGAGCCCTGCGCTGATCGCGCGGCGATTGGGGTGTCCATCCTTGGTCATGAAACTCTCCAGCAGACGAGGTCAGTACGCGCGCGGCCCTCTGAGGCTCAAGGTGGAACCGTCTTCCTTCGTGATGTCGATCAGAGAACCGCCGGCGCCGCCGTCTTTCAGCGGATGCGCCCGCAACGAGACCTTGTCGCCGGGCATCAGAGCGGTCGGTTTGATCCCCGCGCGCAACAAGACGATCGGCGCGCCGGTCTCGATGCTCCATTCCACGGGAGCCCCGGCCGCACTCGGGACCACCAGCTGAATCCAGGAATGCGGGTTGGTGTACTGGAATTGTTTGACGGTGCCCTTCAGCACGACCTCTTTGTCGGCTGCGAACATGGCGTCGGAGTGGTGCGCCACGGCCGGATAGGTTGCCAATGCGGCGGCGAATGTGGCGATGATCAAGATGGGTGCTTTCAGCACAGCGTTTCCTCCACGAATGGCGATCTGGATGCCCGATTTATAGCGCAAATCTTGCCTTCCGTCTGCCCAAGAACGTCCTAAACGGGCGTCCCCAGGCGCTTGTAGCGCTCGATGATCGCGGGGGTAGCCGTCGCCACCAGCTCCCTGATCATGCCATCCAGCTGGCCGCCGTCGAGCGGAGCACCGACGGGCAGGTCGACCTTGACCGCGTCGGCCCGGTATTCCTTGTCGCCGCACATGGCGACAAAGGCCTTGCGCAGGACGTCCAGGCGCTCGGCCGGTATGCCGGGCGGGCCGATCACCGGCAGGCCGAAGGTCTCCAGCGCCATCACCACCGTGAGCAAAGGGCCGTCGCTTTTCGGGAGCACATCGCGGATGAGCGGAATCCCCGGATGGACCGGCTTGTTCTGCATGATGGGGAAGATGATCTTCTTTTCCACCAGCTCCTGGCGCAGGCCGAATGTCGCCTCCACGGTGAAGTACCCGTCAACCTCGCCCTGCTCGAGCGCCACGATGATGCGGGCGCTGGAAACGTAGCCCACCACCACTCGGATCGGCATTCCTTGCGCGGCCAGCATGTAGGGCACCATGGCGGTCGGCGTCAGATTGCCCAGCGCGCCGAAGCTGAGAATCCGCTTCGATGCTTTCAGGTCCTCCACGCTCTTCACCCCGGTACTTGAGCGGACATAGACCACCGAATTCACAGCGCCCGGGCTCCCGACATAAGAAAATTTCGTCGGGTCGAAGCGGACGCCGAGAACTTTTATCGCGCCTTCGACAAACCAGGACCGGCCCGGAACGCCCAGAGTCAGGCCATCGGCCGGCGCGCGCTGGTAGAGATAGTTGGAGGAGACAATGCCGGCCGCGCCTTCCATGTTCTGCACGATGACGCGCGGCTCCCCGGGAATGAACCGCGCCAGATGCCGCGCAATCACGCGCGAGGCCGTATCGACGCCGCCGCCGGGGGCAAAACCGACGATCACATTGAGGGTCTTGCCGCGATAGGAATCCGCCTGCGCCGCCTGCGCCAGGCTGGGAACTAGCCCCAATGAGAGCGCGCCGCCGGCCATTCCGGTGAGAAGTTTTCGGCGTGAGGGTTGCGCGGTCATCGCTGGAGCCGCGCCTATTCCGCCGCCTGCATCTCGTTAGCCGATCGGGACAGGCTGGCGGCATTTTGCGAAAAATCGGGCAGACCGTAGTGCAGGAACTCCGCTTCTTCGCTCGCACGGAGCGTGGCGCGCTCGCCATAGTCGAGAAACAGCGTGCTGTATTGCTTGAGCGTCTCGCCTTCGCACGCGCCGGCGCCCGATAGCAGAAGATAGACTCCGCGTCCGCGAACCCGGTGGCTTGCGCCCGCTTCGAGCTTGATCAGACCCGCCTCCGTGCGGCGCTCCGTCCAGACGCCGAAAAGTTTCTCGCTCACGCCAGCTTCACCTTTCACCGGCACCCATTGATAATTCGCGGAGTCCATGAAGACCGGCGCATCGTAGCGGGCCTTCGGGTAGACCATCGCGCGGCCGTGAACATGTTCCCAGATCGCCTGATAGGCATCCATGCTGCGCTTTCCCGGAACGCCGTCATGACGGTGGTAAACACCGTCCTTGAACGCGCCATGGGGTTTCAATTCCTCCATGCCCGCTTTGGCTTCGCGCGGGAGGAGATAACCGCTGCCGCTCGCGCCGCCGAACTGCAGCACGGCGCCATAGATTTCGGTCTTGTTGACCTGTGGCCCATAAGGCACGCCTTCGGGATAATAGCCCAGCATGCCGGGCTTCAACGCGCCATCGCCATAATCGGACTCGCCTTCGATCATGTAACGGAACTGGTCGAAATTGTGCCTATGGCGCGGCCCGGAATAATCGGTGCCGAGCCGGCTTAACGAGAATTTGAAATTGTCGGGCGTCCCCGGCTGTCCTTCGGCCATGGTCCGGGCATGAAATGTGCCCCCGCGATGTTCGAGGCCGCGCATCAGGGGAACGTCGTCGACCTGCACGATTCTCATAGTGGCAGCTGCTCGCTCTTCAGGGTTTTGCGATCATAGCAGAGTGTTGCGCTCCTGCGACATCGGCATAAACTGCGGGCTGGAAACCAGGAGACGGGCGGTTCGGCAATGTCTTCAAAAATCATGAGAAGCCTGCACATGGGTGCGGCGGCGGCATTGCTTGTCGCGGCCGCTGCGCTTGCTCCGTCGGGGGCAAAGGCCCAGCCCAACAATGCCGCGGCGGTGACCATTGGCGCGGCAGACCTCGGCGGCGTCGTGACCGGGCGGGCAGGACCCGAAGCCGGAGTCTGGGTGATCGCAGAAACAACCGATCTTCCGACCAAATTCGCCAAGATCGTGGTCACGGATGATCGCGGGCGCTATGTCATGCCCGACCTTCCCAAAGCCAATTACAATGTCTGGGTGCGCGGCTACGGCCTGGCGGACTCGCCAAAGGTCCAGGCGGCGCCGGGCAAGCTTCTCAACCTTACCGCTGTGCCCGCAGCCAGCGCTGCAGCAGCCGCGGAATATTATCCGCCGATCTATTGGTTCTCGATGCTGCACGTGCCGGCCAAGACCGAATTTCCCGTCGGACGCGTCGAAAGCCAGGGCGCCTGGTTGAACACGCTGAAGACCGGCGGGTGCGTGGGATGTCACTCGCTCGGCAGTCCCGGCACACGGCGCGTCCCGAAAATGTTCAGCGACGAGTTCAAAGATACGGCCGACGCATGGACGCGGCGCATCCAATCGGGCGGCGCCCAGGCGCAGATGGCGCGCGATATCGGAAGTCTCGAGCCTGCCCGCGCTCTCACTTTGTTCGCCAATTGGACGTCCGGGATTGCCAAGGGTGAACTCCCCTTTGCCAAGCCGGACCGGCCTGCCGGGATTGCGCGCAATGTCGTCATCAGCGAATGGGAGTGGGGCCACACCACCGCCTATCTGCATGACGCGGTCTCCACCGATCCGCGCAATCCGCGCATCAATGCGAATGGCAAGGTCTACGGCTCGCCGGAGAACAGCACGGATTTCGTCCCGATCCTGGATCCGAACACCGCGACGGCGAGCGAAGTGAAGCATCCGGTGCGCGATCCTAAGACGCCGAACACCAAGAACGATCTCTTCGCGCCTTCCGCTGTTTGGGGAGACAAGCCGATCTGGGACAGCCAGACCATCATGCACAATCCGATGATGGACGAGAAAGGCCATGTCTGGTTCACCGCGCGTATCCGCCCCCAGCGCAACCCCGATTTCTGCAAGGCCGGATCAACCCAACCGTCGGCCAAGGCGTTCCCGCTGGACAATTCCGGCCGGCAGGTTTCCATGTACGATCCGGCCAGCGGCAAGTTCACGCTGATCAATACCTGCTTCTCGACTCATCATCTGAACTTTGCGCATGACGCCAACAACACGTTGTGGCTGTCGGGCGGCATCGGCGGGCCGGGTATCATCGGTTGGGTGAACCGCAAAATGTATGAGGAGACCGGTGACGAGGTGAAGTCGCAGGGCTGGACGGCCTTCATCGTCGACACCAATGGCAATGGCAAGCGCGACGCCTATGTCGAGCCGAACCAGCCAACCGATCCGACCAAGGACAAACGCATATTGGTGACGACCTATGCGGTCGCGGTCAGCCCGTC
>JAXDMY010000033.1:0-9127 GCA_034665805.1 Alphaproteobacteria bacterium | reverse complement strand
CGCGGAAGGCGCGCAATTGCTCCTCCAGGGTCGTGGTGTCGGGCACGAACCAAGGCTGCGAGGCGAGCGACATGATGTCGATGTCCTGCAAATTGCCCTGATGCCTCATCAGCGTGCGAAGCAGGTCTTTGGCGTGGAGAACACCCACGATATTTTCGGGATCGTCGCGCCAGATCGGAAAGCGCGTGTGGGCGGAAGAAAGAACGCGCGCAACGATATCTTCGGCCGGGGCGCCACCGTCAAGGACTTCCATGTTCTTGCGGTGAACCATGATGTCGGCGAGGTAAAGCTCGGCAAGATCGAGAATGCCGCCGAGCATGTCGCGGTGCTCGCGTTCGACGCCGCCCTCCTGATGATGCAGATCGATGGCGCCGCGAATTTCCTCTTGCGCCGTCAGCACCGGCTCGCCCGCGCTTTGCTTCAGCCCGAAGAGCCTGAGAATCCGCCAGACGATGAATTGCACAGTCGACAAAACGGGGGACAGCAGGGCCACGAACAGCCGCACGGGATAGGCGACCGCCAGGGCCGTGTGGTCGGTGCGCGCAATGGCGAGAGTCTTGGGCAAGACTTCGCCGAAGATCAGAATAATCGACGTCATCACGAGTGCGGCAATCACGACGGCGCCTTCGTCGAACAGTCTGAGCGCTATCGATGTCGCGAGCGAGGAGGCGAGGATGTTGACGAACGTATTGCCCAGCAGCAATGCACCGATCAGCCGCTCGCGGTCGACGATCAGATGAAGCACCTGCTTGGCGCGGGAGGACCCTTCCGAGGCGAGATGGTACATGCGCGCTTTGGAAACCGCCGTGAGCGCGGTTTCCGCGCCGGCGAAAAACGCGGCAAAAATGAGCAGCGCGAAAATCGCGATCAGCGTCAGTGTGATATCGAAGGTCATCAGGCTTCTGCCAGCACGGCGCGAACGGCCGCTTCGGGAACATCGCGGCTGACGAAAGCCTGCCCGATGCCGCGCGCAAGGATGAAGCTCATGCGGCCCGCTTGCGCCTTCTTGTCATGGCGCATATGGGCGAGCACCTCGTCGGGCTCGGGCTTCCGACCCGGAATTTGACCGATCCGAGTCGGCAGACCCACAGCGCTGAAATGGCGCTCGACGCGGGCCACGACATCGGCCGCGATGAGTCCAAGTCTCGCCGAAAGCTTAAACGCCAACACGCAGCCCAGCGCCACGCCTTCCCCGTGGATCAGCCGATCCGAATAAAGCGTTGCCGCTTCCAGTCCATGGCCGAAAGTATGGCCGAGATTCAGCAAGGCGCGCTCGCCGGTCTCGCGCTCATCGCGTGCCACGATGGCGGCCTTCATGGCGCAGGAATGCGCCACGGCGTGAGACATCGCCGACCCATCGCCGCTCAAGGCTTGGGCGGCATTTTTTTCGAGCCAGGCAAAAAAATCCACGTCCCCCAAAAGCCCATATTTGGCGATCTCCGCATAGCCCCCCAGAAGCTCGCGTCTGGGAAGCGTCGCCAGAACCGAAGTGTCGATGATGACGATACGCGGCTGATAAAACAGCCCAACGAGATTCTTCCCTTGCCCGGTGTTGATCGCGGTCTTGCCTCCGACCGAGGAATCCACTTGGGCCAGCAGCGTCGTGGGCACTTGCGCGAAATCGACCCCGCGCTTCAAGATGCCGGCGGCAAAACCGGTAAGGTCGCCGATCACGCCGCCGCCGAGCGCCACGATCAGCGAACCTCGCTCGACATTTTCCGCCAGAAGCGCGTCGATCAGCCGGCTGAGATGGTGAAAACTCTTGGTCTGCTCGCCGGCTGGCATAACGATCGATACCGGCTGAAGCCCCGCTGCCGTCAAGCTTGCGGCGAAACTGTCGTAATGGAGCTTCGCCACCGTCTCGTCCGTGACGATGGGCACGCGCTGGGCCACGGACTTCGCCAAGCCTGCCGACAGCAACGCTCCGGCCTGTTCCAGGAGGCCCTGCCCGATATGGATTTGGTAGGAACGTTCGCCCAGTTCGACCGGTACGATCACGGTCATGTCCGGACCTCCGGGGATTCTTGGCCGCAGCGCGCGTCCAGGGCCGCCAATATGCGCTTGATCACGGTGTCGTGCGGGCCGCCATCGGATTCGATCATGATATCGGCCTGAGCATAGACCGGCTCGCGCTCCTTGAGCAGGCGTTCCAACGCCGCCCGGTTGTCGGTGTTGCGCAACAGGGGGCGCGTGTCTTTCCGGGTCACGCGTTCAAGCAGAAGCTCGATATTGGCCTTGAGCCAGATCGATATGGCCTCGTCCTTGATGCGCGCCCGCGTTTCGCCGTCCATGAAGGCTCCGCCGCCGGTCGCCAGGATATGGGGCGGCTCGCCGAGCAGCCGCGCGATCACTTTGCGCTCACCCGCCCGGAACGCCGGTTCGCCAAACCGCTCGAAAATTTCATTGATGCTGCAGCCCGCCGCGACTTCGATCTCGGCATCGGCGTCGCGGAAGGGAACGCCAAGGACATTGGCCAGCCGGCGGCCGACGGAGGTCTTCCCGGCACCCATCATCCCCACCAGGACAAGCGTTTTGTCCAGCTTACGCATGGGCTTCGCTTACACCCGTTCGGGTTTGCTCTGCTAGTGCGGTGAATTTGAAGTTCCCAGAGCCAGCATGGCATCCGCGCTTAGGAACTTCAAATTCGAGAACCGCACTAGAATCAATAGATTGCTAGCATGGCTTTGAATCCGAAATTCGCGCGGAGAATTGCTCCAAGGTAGGACGAATTTCGGATTCGCCATGCTAGTACGCTGTCGCCCCGGCTCTTGCGCGACCGACACCAATTCCGCCACAAAGCTATCCGATCCTTAAGCGAATCGGTGCTTGATCGTACCAAAAGGAGATGGCCAAAGATGGGCTGGAAGCTGCTGGTCGCCTTCGTGGTATTAATGGTGGTGGGTGCGGGCGCTCTGGCGTTTTACGGAGCGAATGTGAGCCCGACAAAGCACAATGTTGAACAGGTTTTGCCGGACAGCAAATTCCCGAAGTGACATGGTGTTCACATCACCTTCGACGCTAAGAATTCTCGCCCGCGCGGCAACCATGGCGCTCGCTCTGCCCTGCGCTGCGAGCTTTGCGCAAGACGCGGTCAATGCGCCGTCGCCCCTGAGTGGAACGCCGCGCAACATCGTTCCGGTCGAGCAGCTTCCGCAAGTTCCGGCCACGCCGCCGCCTGAACCGGCGCGGGCGCCGGTGATTCCCGGTCGCGCCGCGCTGACCGTTCAGGTCGGGGACCTCGGCACGCTCGAGGGCCCCGTCGCGGGCACGCTCACCAATGCGAATGGCGGGCTCGGTCCCACCGCCTGGCAGGCAAGCGACCGGGCAACGATCGTGACCATGCTGCAGAGCGTTCCGGCAACGACGCCCTCGGCGGCGCAGCGGCTTTTGATGCGCAAGGCGTTGCTCACCGCGGCGCCCACGCCCCCCGGCCGCAGCAATGTGTCCTTCAATCAATTGCGCCTGACCAAACTGATGGATGGGGGATATATCGGCGATGCCGCCGATCTCGCGCTGAAAATTCAGGCCCCGATGAATTTCGACATCTTGCGCGCCCAGAGCGATGCGCTGCTCTATGCCGGCCGCGACATGGAGACCTGCGGGGATATCACGGCACACCGCCTGGATAGTGCCGAGCCTTATTGGGTCGAACTGCGCGCGTTCTGCTATGCGGTCACGGGAGATGTTTCCACGCTCGACCTGACGCGCGCCGTGATCATGGAGCAGGGCATCGCCGATCCTGCCTTCATCACGCTGCTTGACGGCATGACGAGCGGCAAGCCCATGGCCCCCGACACGCTGCGTTTTCCCGATTCGATCCACGTGGTCATGATGGCGCGGCTCAAATTGCCGATGACGGCCGAGATCGGGACCGGCCTTGGGCTTCCCGCCTCCTTGCTGGCCGCGGGCTCCGCCGAAACCTCTGGCACGACACGGTTCGCCGCAGGGGAGAAGGCATTGCGCGCCGGTGCGCTGCCCACACCCTTGCTTGGCGAGATTCTCGATTCCGCGAGTTTCACGCCGCAGGACCTGGATGGTGCAGCGGCATTGGCGCGTTCGGAGCCATTGATGAAGGCCCTGGCCCGTATCCGAGCCGCGCTGAACGTCGCCGGCACCGACGAAGCGCGCGCCGAGCTCGTGCACGCCGCATTCGAGATCGGCGAGCGTGAAGGCCTTCTTGCCCAGGTCGCGGCGCTATTTGCCGATTCTGCGGCGCAGATCATACCGGCGCCGGACTGGGCGCTGAGGTCCGATCTGATGGTGCGCGGGCTGCTCCTTGCTGGCCGGGCGGATGCGGCGCAGCGCTGGTTCGACATTCTGGACCGCAATATGCCCGGCATGGCCGACACCGTGGATCAGTTGGAGCTTGCGCTGGCGCTGGACGCGCCCAACGCACGGCGCAACGCCGGAGCGCGGCGATTGCTCACGGATCTCGCCTTGACGGTCCATCCACCGCCGCCGCCGCCACAGCCCATCGTGGTGCCCGAGCCAATCCCGGACCCCAATGCGCCCGGGCAGTTCCTTCCTCCCGAGCCTGCACCGCCTCCACCCCCGCCTCCGCCGCCGCCAAAACTGCCGCAGGCCTTGCTCTATCGGGCCACATTGGACCTCGGCCTGTTCGATGCGTTAGGCGAGGCCATGTCGGCCGAAGTGCAGGCGGCTGTGCCTCGCCTCATCCTGGAGCCCTTGCCCGGCCGGCGGCCGGCGCCTGTCCTGATGCAGCGCATCGATAAGGCGGCACTGTCCGATTCGCGCGGCGAGGTGGCGCTTTCCGTCGCCACAGCTTTGGGACCGCAAGGGGCGGGCGATCTTGCTCCGGACGTCGTGGTCCGTCTGGTGCGCGCATTGCAGACCGCGGGCATTCGCGATGCGGCGCACGCGCTTGCGACTGAAGCGCTGCTGCTCCGCCCGCGCGCCGGTGCAGCTCTCAGCCGATGATCGCAAAGAAAGCGTGCGGTTCGGAACAGGATCGCGCGCTGCTCGAATCCTTTCTCGACATGATGAGCGCCGAACGCGGCGCATCCCAGAACACGATCGCCGCCTATCGCCGTGACATCCTGGATTTTGCCCAAAGCGCGGCGCGTTCGAAAGTCGACCTCAAGACCGCCGGGCGCGAACAGGTGCGGGCTTATCTCACGGACCTGTCTTCAGCGGCTCTGAAAGCATCCTCGCAGGCGCGCAAATTGTCGGCCCTGCGCGGGTTTTATGCCTTCCTCTACAGCGAGGGCGTGCGCCGCGACGATCCGTGCGGTGCTGTGGAAGCGCCGCGCCTGTCGCGTCCGCTGCCGAAAATCCTCTCCGCCGAGGAAGCGTTGAAACTGGTGGATGCCGCGCGCGAGGGCGTCGAAGGAAGCCCCGAAGCCGCGCGCCTGTTCTGCATCGTGGAGATGCTCTACGCCTCGGGCTTACGCATCAGCGAACTTGTGGCCCTGCCGCTTGCCGCGGTGCGGAACAAGGAACGCTTCATCCATGTGCGTGGCAAAGGCGGGCGCGAGCGATTGGCGCCGGTGGGAGCCGCAGCGCGCGAGGCGCTCGAAGCTTATCTTCTCGTGCGCGACAATTTTCTCCCCAGGGGGAAGCTCGGCATCGCGGCGGCCCGCTATCTTTTTCCCTCACGCGGCGCCGAAGCGCATCTGACCCGCCGGCGCTGTCATCAACTGCTGAAGAGCCTGGCCCTCAAAGCGGGGATCGATCCGGATCGACTCTCGCCGCATGTGCTGCGCCATGCGTTTGCCACGCATCTGGTCGAGGGTGGCGCGGATCTTCGAAGCGTCCAGACGCTGCTCGGCCATGCCGATATCTCAACGACCCAGATTTACACCCATGTCGCGGGCGACCGCTTGAAACGCACCGTCGAGTCCGCTCATCCGCTCGCCCGCGCCAAAACCCGGGTTCGTTAAAGATGAACGTCTGCCATGGCCGCTAAGGTCACTGACCGCCTTGGGAGATGGGTGATATCGTGAATTTGGTGGAAGATTGGGAGATGGCCTGTGCATCCGCAAGACCAGCTGCAGATAACTTGGCAAAGTACATTTCGGATTTGGTGAGTCTTCTTTTGGCTTTGGATGCTTTGCGTCCTGGGATGCATGACACTCATCGTAGGGGCGGTATTGCTGATTAAGTGGGCAGGCTATTCCATCGAGCCAGGTCCGATGTATAGCCCCTTCGTCTACGTCGCTGTAATTGCCTCGCAAATTGTGGCTTTGCATCTGGCTCTTCAAAAGGGGTATCGCCGCTTTCGAGTTGTTTTGGCTCGTGAGAATTCAAACTGACCCACCGCCTGACGCGCCCAAATTGACAGGGCAGGGCACCGTTGCCACTCTGCGATATCTCCGTTCAGAACGAGTCGCATGAACGTTTTCCTGGATTTCGAAAAGCCCATCGCCGACCTCGAAGGCAAGATCGAGGAGCTGCGCCAATTGGGCTCCAAGGAAGCCCCAAAGGACGGACCGCGCCCGGCTGCGGTCAATCTCGACGACGAGATTGCGCGACTTCAAGCCAAGACCGTGCAGCTAATGACGGAAATCTATGGCCGTCTGACGCCCTGGCAGAAGACACACGTGGCCCGTCATCCGGTGCGGCCGCATTTTTCCGATTACGTTGCGGGGCTGATGGAGGATTTTACGCCGCTGGCGGGCGATCGGCTCTTCGGCGACGATAAAGCCATCGTTGCCGGCCTCGGGCGGTTTCGCGGCATGCCCGTCGCCATCGTAGGCCATGAGAAGGGCAACGACACGAAATCGCGGGTGCGGCACAATTTCGGCATGGCGATGCCGGAAGGCTACCGCAAGGTCCAGCGCCTGTTCGACATGGCCGAGCGTTTCGCGCTGCCGGTGATCTCGCTGGTGGACACGGCCGGTGCCTATCCCGGCATCGGTGCCGAGGAACGCGGCCAAGCAGAGGCCATCGCCCGTTCGACCCAGGCTTGCCTGTCGCTGCGCACGCCGTTCGTTGCCACCATCATCGGCGAAGGCGGATCGGGCGGCGCCGTCGCCATCGCCACCGCCAACAAGGTCTTCATGCTGGAGCACTCGATCTATTCGGTGATCTCTCCGGAAGGTTGCGCCTCGATTCTTTGGCACAAATCGGAGAAGGCCGCCGATGCTGCTGCTGCCATGAAGATCACCGCGCAGGATCTGCTCGAGCTGAAAGTGATCGACGGCATTATTCCCGAACCGGTAGGAGGCGCCCATCGCGGTGCCGAAAAAGCCATCCAAGCTGCCGGCGACACTATCGAACAGGCGTTGCGGGAACTTTCCCAATTCGCGCCCGACGAGCTCAGGCGCTTACGGCGCGAGAAATTCCTTCAGATCGGGCGGCTGGAGACAGCATAAACATCCTCACGCCTAAACTCAGTCACCATGGCCGGGCTGAACATCAAGCCCGGCCATGGTGAACCAGTGTCTTACTTCGCCAGTTCGAACATGATCGACGATACCCAGCCCATATTGCCGAGCTCGTCTTTCACTTCCCACATCAGTCCGTTCTTGTTTCCTGTGGGATAGAGCCTCATCCCTTGATCGACCGGGCGCACCACGGGCGATTGCGTCGAGGGACCGGTAAACATGGCCGTTGCCCGCGTGGCGGTGACCATTTGCTGCGCGGCGGCAGCGGGGGCTTGCCCCGGACCCGGCAGGCCGCCGAGCTGATCGACCAATTTGGTATAGGCATCCAGATAGGCGAGCGTGATCACCTGGCCGATTTCGGTGTTGTTGTAGCCTGTCGCTCCGGCCGCGCCGAAACCGCCATAGCCGAAGACGCCGCCGCCGGCGCCGAAGCTGATATCCGTTTTCTTGCTGTGACCATCGATCGTCGCCATGATCTGCGTGGTCCGCACATTGGTGATCGCCAGCGTGACATCGGCCGTCGACGAGTTGAAGCTGAGGCTGCCGGCCAGGGCTCCCAGCGTGCGGTTGCCGAGGAGACCCCCCAAGGCGGCGCCGAAATTGTTGCCGCTGGCGTTGGCGTTCTGGGAGATGACATCGGGAACGAGGACATAGTCGGCCGCGACGATCTGGCCGCCACCGAGATTGGAGCCCTGCTGCAATGCGCCGCCCGAAGAGAGTGCCCGTTCGCGCTGCGCGGCCGCCAGGCCAGCACCGCGATCGACCAGCGAGAAGCATCCGGACTGCTGCACGAAGATCTTGATGAGCGCTTCAGGTGAACCAAGCTTCAGCTCCGACCACCAATTGCGTTGAGGCTCTTCAACCGCGAGATTGCCCAAGGGACGTCCGCAGCGCGGGATTTCCGCCTGTTTTTGTTGCCGCTGTTCCTGGGCCGTGGCTGCCAAGGCATCCGTTGCGACCATGCCAAGAGCCGCGCCGGCCAAGAGCACGCATGACAATGACATCCGGTACATGAACCCCTCCGTTAGCGCGCGTGAAACTTAGCCGAGTGTACCAAGGATTCTCGTTCCTGGCACGCCTACTTCGCAGGCGTCGTTACGAAAACATTCGACGCTTAAAATTCGGTCAATGGGAAAGCTCGAACGTTTCGCTAAACCAACGCCCCGTGACAATGCTTGAACTTCTTGCCGGATCCGCAAGGACAAGCGGCGTTGCGGCTCACTTTGCCCCATGTCGTCGGATCGTTCGGGTCAACCGTCTCGGCGGCTTCGCGCACACGCACGCCGTGTGTCGTCAAGGGCTGAGGACCTGCCATTTCGTCTTCGCCGGTTAACGGATTGATGTGATGGGCTTCCATTTTGGGAAGCTGCTGCTGCTGGACCGGCGGTGGTTCGCCCATGCGCACCTGCACATGCATCAGCTGGCGCACCACATCCGTGCGCAGCCGGATGAGCAGATTCTCGAACAAGGTCAGAGCCTCGCTCTTATATTCGTTCAAGGGATCGCGCTGGCCGTAACCTCTAAGCCCCACATATTGGCGCAAATGTTCCAGCTGGACGATGTGCTCACGCCAATCATGATCCAAGGTCTGAAGCAGAATCGCCTTTTCGAGATAGCGCACAACCTCGGGCCCGAAATTCGCGGTCCGTTCCGCGGCGCGCCGTCTCACGGCATCGGCGATGCGCTCCCTGATCTCTTCGTCGGCGATGCCTTCTTCCTTCGCCCATTCCACCACCGGAAGCTCAACGCCGAAGACGTCACGGACTTCTTCTTCGAGGCCC
>JAXDMY010000032.1:0-14004 GCA_034665805.1 Alphaproteobacteria bacterium | reverse complement strand
AGATGCGGCGACCGCAGACAGCATGGGACGCATGCCGGGCCGCCCATACGAATCTTTCGCCGAAAACGCCGACCTCAAAGGCGTGCGGATCGGCGTGCTGCGCGAATTCATGCAGGTCTTCACCAAGGCGGACGAAGACAGCGTCCGTATCGCCGATCAGGCGCTGAGCGATCTGGCGAAGGCCGGCGCGACCATCGTCGATCCCGGCCCGCACGGTGCGCTCTTCAAGGATGCCATCGCCGAGATCATGCCGGCGCTCGATGCGCCAACCTTGGCGGCCGTCTACAAGGAGCTGTTCCCAACCGCAACGCCCGTGGTGGCGCGCAGCGTCGATCTAGCGGGCAAACCGGGGCAATTGCCGCCGGAACTGACCATCCGCCTGCTCGCCGAACGCGAGCCGCCGACCTCCGGCGAATTGCTCTTCGTGATGGATCGCTATTTGCGCGAACGCGGCGACAAGAACATCAGAAATGTGCGCGATCTGATCGACCGCTCGACTTTTTTCGATCATGCGCCCATCGACGGCGTGACCCTGCCGCCCAAGATGCGTCTTGAAGACATGCTCACGCAGACCCAGCGCTTAAGGAAGAAAAGCGACGGAACCATGCTGCTGCGCAAAACGCCGGTGAGCGATCTCGACATCAGCGGATGGCATGCGGTTCGCACCATCTTGCAGATGCTGGTCAACAAGGTGATGGCGGACAACAGGCTGGACGCTTTGGTCTATCCGACGAAAACCATACCGGCGCCGCTGCTGGCCAATCCCGTCGAGCCCACGACGCTCAAATCGGTGAAAGAAACCACGACCGTCAAGGTCGACGGCGTAGAATATGAACGCGCCGTCGAGAACCCAATCGATTTGCGCGCGGCCCTCACGCCCCGTCTCAGCCCCAATGCGGGTCTGCCGGCGATCGCGGTGCCTGCCGGTTTCACACGCGAGGTCTATGATCGCGCCGTGGTGCGCGGACCGGACGGCAGCAAGAAACCGGGCGAGCTTGTCGGGCCCAAACAGGTCGCGCTGCCGGTCTCGATCGATTTTCTAGGGCGGCCTTACAGCGAGCCGGTGCTGATCCGCATCGCCGCCGCCTATGAGGCGGCGACGCGCCACCGCCGGCCGCCCAAGGATTTCCCACGTCTGCCCGGTGAGCCTTAAGAGCGCAGGCGATGACTCTTATCCTGTCCAATAACGACATCGACAGCGTCCTTTCGATGAAGGACTGCATCGATGTGCTGGAGGATGCCTATCGCGAATTGGCGCATGGCCGCGGCGTTTCGCGTACGCGGTCGGACTCCTTCTCTGAAACCACGCGCCCCGATGCGCTCTATAGTCTGAAATCGATGGACGGCATCGTGCCCAAGCTGGGCGTCGGCGCGGTCAGGATCAATTCCGACATCATCACCTGGCCGAAAGAGGGCGGCAATGAGCGCCGCGTGAAGGTGCCCTCGGCGCCGAACGCGCGCTATGTCGGGCTCGTGCTGCTGTTTTCCAGCGAGACCGGTGAGCCGCTGGCCATCTTCCCCGACGGCGTGGTGCAGCGGATGAGAGTCGGCGCGGCCAATGCGCTTGGCGTGAAATATCTGGCGCGGCAGGATTCGCGCGACGTGGGAATCCTCGGTTCCGGCTGGCAAGCGGGCGCGCAACTGATGGGCGTGTGCGCGGTGCGCGCTATCGAGACGATAAGCTGTTTCAGTCCCAACAAAGCGAACCGCGAAACCTTCGCGCGCGAATGGAGCGCGAAGCTTGGTGTCAAAGTGGTGCCTGTGGAAACGCCGGAGGAGGCGATCGGGAACGCCGACATTGCGATGTGCGCGACGAACACCATCGACAATGTATTTTTCGCACGCTGGGTTCGCCCGGGCCTGCATATCAGTTCGATCAAACGGCCTGAGGTGGACGTCGCCGCCGTCAAACGCGCGGACCTTGTCATCTTGCACAGCAATGACGGCACCCCGATGCACCTCTTCACCAAGGGCGTCACCATTCCGGAGAAAAAAGAAAACAAAGGCTGGATGCTGGCCGAGGAGATCGAATTCGATTCCCTGCCCACACTGCCCCAACTCATTGCGGGGCAGACGCCGGGCCGGACAACGCCGGACCAGGTGACCTGCTTCCTCAACAATATCGGCCTCGGCTATCAATTCGCCGCGGTGGGCTCACTGGTCTATCGCAAAGCGCGCGAGGCAAAGCTTGGTCACGAGCTGCCGACCGACTGGTTCACCGAAGACGTCCACCCCTGATCTTCACCATGGCAGGGCTTGACCCTGCCATCCAGTGAGCCCGTGTCCGCGGGCTCGATGACTCACGTATGTGGGCTTAATCTTAGCTGGCTCATTCGCCGCGCGCCTCATGCTGAGGGGCACAACTGCCGTCCTTCGAGACGGCGCTTCGCGCCTCCTCAGGATGAGGCAGTTGTGCGTCTCGAAGCACGCGCGGTGGCTGGATGGCCGGCTCGGAGGCCGGCCACGGTGAAAGGATTGGGGATTCCGCAACCAAGAACGCGATCGTTACCCGTCTTTTCTCGGCTTCAGCCGGCGCACTTCCGTGTTCATCGGTAGATCGTTGCGCCGCTGCTGGGCGATGACATCGCCATTGATCCAGTAATCACTCTCCACCGCCCTCTTGGCCGTGATCTCGAACTGCTCATCCCATTCGCCGAGCGAGATGCCGAACCACGGCGCCTGCGGCTGCAGCGGCGGCAATCCCAGCTCCTCCCAGATCTTGCGCGCGTTCTCCATGAATTCGCGTTTCGGCAATGAGACGGGAGGGAAGGGCTCCTTCAGCGTCGCGTCGAACAACACGGACGCGTCCTCGCCGCCATTGCGCAGGCTGCGCGGGCCATGCCCCTGATCGCGGTGACGCAGAACCTCCATGTCGATCGCCGGATTGCAGCGATAGGACAGGGCCCACCACACGGCATCCATATTTTCCGGATCGATGTCCTCGTCGAGCGCGATGACATATTTGCCGATCGCGCGATGCTGCGAGACGAGGCCATACATCGCGCGCCAGATCTCGACGCGCGGCGAGTTCTTCTCCATGTGCAGGATGACGACCTTGCGCAGACTGGTCAGCGGCTCATGCAGCGAAACGCGCTTGACGCACTTTATACCCAAGCCTTCGCGCAAACTCTGCAACAACAGCGGTTCGAGCGAAACGCGCTTGATGAGGCTCGATTCGCTCGGCGTGACCTGGCTGATGATCGAGGTCAGGACGGCATCCTTGCGCCGCGTGATAGCGGTCACATCCATATACGCGTTGTATTCCTGCAAATTCACATGGCCGTGGGATTCGCCGAACGGGGCTTCGGGCTCCAGCCATTCGGTATCGATAAATCCCTCGATCACGATCTCCGCTTCCGCCGGCACCATCAGATCGACCGTGATGGCTTTGACGACATTGATTGGCGAGCCGACGAGGCCGCCCGCGACATCCAATTCGTCGAGGCTTTCGGAAATCTTCTGCGTGGACACGAAGGTGATCGCGGGCGGCGCGCCCAGCACGACCGCCGCCGGCATCTTCTCGCCGCGTTTCTTGTATTTCAGCCAATGGGCATAGATGCCGGGCCGCAATTCCAGCGACGGGTTCATTCCCATGCGGCGGCGGCTTTTGATCTGGCCGCGATAATTCCCCATGTTCTGGACACCGGTATCGGGGTCCTTGGTGATGTATTGCGATAAGGTGGTGTAGGGCGCGTTGTCCCAACCCGGCGTCGAGATGGGGACCGGAATCCCGTCGAGACCTTGGCCCTCCTTGTTGAGCGCATCGCCGGTGATGACGATCTCGTGGCAGGGCGCGTTTTCGACCACGCGCGGCGGAATAGGTGCGGCTATCGCGCGCGACCAGGTTTCATCGATTTTGTCGAGTTCGCAGCCGAGCCCGATGCGATAGATCTCCCGGTTTGCCGCAAGTCCGCCGACGATGACGGGAATGTCGTAGCGCTTGCCCTTGCTGTCCACGACATGGGTGAACAGGAACGCCTTGCGTTCGCTTTCCTTCAGACCACCGCGGAACTGCCAGCGCACCAGCGGATGCATTTCCGTGTCCTTGTTGATCGGGCGATCGACGCGGATGAGCTGCCCCGCTTTTTCCAATGCCGCGATATGGTCGTGAAGATCGGGATAGGCGCGCCGTGGCGGTTCGGCCTTTTTGCTCATGCGACAAATCTCCTTCGGCGCTCATGCGCGTGGCGGACGCCAAAATCCCTCGCGATGGTGCCTGCTTGCACTCAGAAGCGCTTGTTGGTCCAGTCCCGGATATAATCGAAAAGATTGCGCAGCGAATTGGAATATTGCCCCGGCGTCACTTCGCATTCCTTGCAAGCGGTGTAGTTGAGTTCCGCCCCCTCAATGACGACGTAGTCCTTATCCTTGGCCGCCGACCGGTCGTACATCAGCTCTTCGTCGCGCAGCATGTGATAGGCGCCCATGGCCGCGATCAGAGTCGGAACCTTGATTGAGGCCATCGCGCAAATCGTCGAATTGTTGTTGGAGCAATGATCGATGCCGCCGGCCGAATTGGTCGAACGGACCGCGTTGGCGCTCAAATAGGATGTCACCGTCAGGATCTTCGTTCCGGCGGAGAAGGTGCGGTTCAGCTTGGCCTGTCGCGGATGCGCAGGCTCCATGCTCTTCACCACCTGCATCACGATGCTGCCGTCATTCTTCAGCAATTTTTCGGGGCGCGCTGTGCTCATGAATTCGGGAATGCTGGGATCCATGAGATCCAGCCGCGCTGCGCCTTCCTGATCGCTGAACGGCACCGTCACGATGTCGTCGTCGGGATAGACGCCGTCGCCCTGGGTCATGCGCCCCCGCTTCGCCAAAATCTCGGCAAGCTGATCGTTCATCACTTTGGACTGGGCGGCATAATATTTGTTGCGGAATTCCGCCGGATAATGCGACGCGCCTTCCGGGTTGAACCCATTCTTGGGATTGAACGGATCAAGGGCAGGATCGACACGGACCTTGCCATCCACGATGGAGAGCGACGGGCCGCGCAGGGCTTGCGCACTGTCTCCGGGATGGGCTTCGGCGAAGAGCAGGCCGTCGGCGGGCGTCATGCCGGCGAGCTCGTTGCCACACTGCACGATCTTGTTGGGGCCCTGACAGTAACCGACGCCGTTTTCGGCGACAGCCTGATAAAAGCTCATCAAGGGCGAGCCGCCGCTATGGCCGAGCAGGATCACCTTGGTGATGCCCGGTTGCTTGCGCGCATATTCGACTGCGACCTTGACGTCGAGGGGGATATTTTCCCAATCCACAATGGTGTCGTTGTTGACGAAGCGCGTGTTGAAACAGACCGCCATGAAACCGCGCTTGGACAATTCCCGGCACGCGACGTTGTTGAGATTGTTCGCGCTGCGATGCGAGATCATGAACGCCACATGAGGCGCTGGGCCGGCATCGGGCTTGTAGATCATCGCGCTGACGCGGCCGAGTTGGACGAAATCCGGATGGGTCTGCGCGAAGGCGGAGCCGGAAGCCATCAATGCCGCGACTGCGCTGACGCCGAGGAAGTGGCGAAGTCTCATATAAGTCTTTCCTTCAAGCGGGTTCTGTTGCGCAGCATTGTGGTCGGTGGAGGAACAAAAGTCACGCCTCGCCGGGCATCATGGCAGCGCAGCCGCCATCGACAAACAGCTCGGTTCCGGCGATGAAATCGGAATCGTCGGACACCAGGAAAAGCATGGCCCGCGCAAGATCGATGGGCTCCCCCGGACGGTTGCGCAGATTCGCGATCTTGCGGTCCGGGTTGAATTCGTCCTTGCCGACGGGGGAGCCGATCTTGTTCGGCACCACGCAATTCACCCTTATATTGTATTTCGCCAGCTGAATGGCGAGCGAGCGGGTCAAATTGATCACGCCCGCTTTCGCCGCAGTGTAGGCGATGGCCCGCGAGCGGCCATAATGACCCGAAGTCGAGCTGACATTGACGATTCTGCCGCCGCGTCCGCCGTCGATCATCGCTTTGGCGGCATATTTGCTGAACAACATGGGCGCGGTGAGGCAGATGGCGAACACGCGGTCCCATTCGGCTTTGGTGATGTCGAAGAGATGCTTGTTGTCGGAGATCGCGACGTTGTTGATCAGGATGTCGAGCCGGCCCCAATCCGCCTCCACGGCTTTGACCGTGGCGATGATCTGGTCTTCCTGCGAGACATCGCAGATATAGGTTTTCGCGTTTCCCCCCGCCGCGATGATGGCGCCCGTGACCTTATCGGCCCGCGCGCGGTCCATATCGACGACGGCGATGCTCGCGCCCTCGGCGGCGAAGAGCTTCGCGGTCTCTTCTCCGATATTGCGGCCCGCCCCGGTGATGATGGCGATTTGGTCGGCAAGCTTCATTTGGTATCTCGCATGGCTGATTGCGTCAGTGGATAGCGAATAGCCGTTCGCGCGCCAGGCAACAACCTCCCAATGATTGGCAAAGGACGGTACAAAGAAGCAGATGCGCGCGCAAACGCGCCCGGCACAGGATCCTTCATTGAGCGCAAAGCGTCCGCAATACCGCTTGGGGGTCGATGTGGGCGGGACCCACACCGATCTGGTGCTGCTCGATTCCGACACGGGTGAGCTTCTGGTCGAGAAGGTGGTGAGCACGCCCAAGAATCCGGCGCTTGGGGTGCTCGGCGGCGTCGCAAGGTTTGTCGCCCGCGGCATCGATCCGCGGGATATCGCGTTTTTCGGGCATGGCACGACGATCACCACCAATGCGCTGCTCGAGATGCGCGGCGCCAAAGTGGGACTTCTGATCACCAAGGGCTATCGCGCCGTGCAGGAGGTCCAGAACCAGGCCCGCGACGGCATCGTGTTCGAATATTTCTATGCCAAGCCGACGCCCATCGCGCCGCAAAGCCTGACCAGGGAAATCCCCGAACGGATGGATCGCGCCGGCAATGTGCTTTTGCACCTCGACCGCGATGCGGTGCGGCGTGCGGCGCGCGAGTTGAAGCAGGCGGGCGTCGAGTCGATCGCCGTCTGCTATCTGTTCTCTTTCGCCAATCCCGCACACGAATCCGAGACGCGCCAATTGGTCCGGGACGAATTCCCCGGCGTGAATGTTTCCCTTTCGAGTGAAGTCCTCCCTCGCATCCGCGAATGGCCGCGCCTGTCGAGCACGCTGCTCAACGCCTATCTCGAGCCGGTGCTGGTTCGCTATCTCGCTCATCTCGGCAAGGGGCTGGATAAGGCCGGCGTTGTCACGCCGCAGAAATTCCTCATGCAGTCCAATGGCGGCGTGATGCCGTTCAGTGCGGGCATTGAGGGCGGAAAGACCGTGCACACGCTGTTCTCCGGTCCGGCCGCGGGCGCGCAAGCGAGCGCCTATCTCGCCGCTGCCGATGCCAGAAGCGGTCTGGTCACACTCGACATGGGCGGCACCAGCGCGGATATCGCCTTCATCGAAGGCGGCGCGCCGCTTGAAGTCACCGAAGGGACCATTGCGCGACGCCAGCTTGACGTGCCGGCTCTCGACATGACGTCGATCTCCGCGGGCGGCGGTTCGATCGCCGCGATAGATGGCGGCGGATTCCTGGTTGTGGGCCCAGAGAGCGCTGGGGCCGATCCCGGACCGGCATGCTATGGCCGCGGTGGCACCAAACCGACGGTGACCGACGCGGATATCGTCTGCGGTTTTCTCAATCCCGATTATTTTCTTGGAGGCGCGCAAAAGCTCGATGGTGCGGCTTCGCAGCGCGCGATTCTGACCCACATCGCCGCCCCGTTGAAGATGAGCGCGCACCAGGCGGCGTCCGGCATTCGGCGGATCGTCGATATGCGCATGGCGGACGAAATCCGCGTCTTTGCCGCCAAGCGCGGCGTCGATCTTACGGCGTTCACGCTCCTTCCCTTCGGTGGTGCCGGGGCCGTCCATGCCGCCGCGGTCGCCGAGGAGCTCGGCATGACGCGCATCCTGGTGCCGCCGCGGCCCGGCGCCTTCTCCGCGCTGGGCCTTCTGTGTACCGATGTTGTGCATGACTATATCCGCTCGGAGCTGAAGCCCCTGGCGGACACCACGCCGGACCATGCCGAGTCCATCTTCGGCGAACTCGAAAAGAAGGCGCGGCACGAACTCGCCGCCGAACATCTAAACCCTGCCGACGCCTCGCTCACACGCGAGCTCGATCTGCGCTATGCCGGCCAGGGCTACGAACTTCGCACCTCGCTTGAGGGCCTCTATCGCGACCGGCTGACCCCGGACTCGCTCGCTGCCGCGCGCAAACGCTTCGACGAAAACCATGCCCAAATCCACGGTCATGCCGCGAAGGAGCGCGCCGTCGAAGTGGTGAGCTACCGTGCGAGGCTGCGCGTCAACGTTCCCAAATATCGGCCGCGCGAGGAGATACCGCCGCAAGCGCCTGCTCGACGCGAAACGGCGATCAAGGGCGTTCGCGCAGTCTATTTCGACGGTGAGAACCCGACGGATGCGATGCTCTATGAGCGTGATCGGATCGATATCGGCGCCGTGATCGCCGGGCCTGCAATCATTGAGCAATTCGACGCGACGACCGTGATCCCGCGCAGCTGGAACGCGAAACTCGATTTCTGGCGCAATCTCGTCCTTAAGAGGGAATCGTGACCATGGACCCGATCACGATCCAAATCCTGCGCAACAAGATCGCCAGCCTGACCGACGAGATGCACTATCATTTCTATCGCTCGGGCTATTCCACCATCATCCGGGAGTCGCGAGATTTCAGCTGCGTGATCCTGGATCGCAATGGGCGCCTCATCACCGCGCCGCCGATGTTCTTTCATGCGCCGGTCTATCGCCACCTTGTCGGCCACATCTTGAAGGCCTATGGCGGCCGCGAAAACGCGATCGCAGACGGCGACGTCTTCGTCTGCAACCATCCCTATGAGGGCGGCCTGCCGCATGTTTCCGACATGGCCTTCGTGGCGCCGATCTATGCCGGCGGGGAACTGGTCGGCTTCTCAGGCTCGATCGCGCACAAGGCCGATGTCGGCGGCACGGTTGCGGGCTCAACCTCGGCCAATGCGACCGAGATGTACCACGAGGGCATTCTCATCCCGCCGGTCAAGATCTGGGATGCGGGCAATGTTCTTCCCGATGTCGAACGCATCATCCTGGCCAACAGCCGGCAACCCGAGCTTGTGCGCGGCGACATGAGAGCGCAGATCGCCGTCACGCAGATGGGCGTGACCCGGATGAAGGAATTGTGCACACGCTTCGGCGCGGGAACCGTCACGGGGGCCTTCGCGGCGATCCTCAAAGGCGCAGGCGATGCCCTCAGCGCCGCCATCCGGCGCCTGCCGGAAGGAACGGCCTCGGCCGAAGGATTCCTGGACAGCGACGGCGTCGAGATCGACAAGCCGGTGAAGTTGGCCGTGACCATCACGCTGAGGGACGGACTTGCCACATTCGATTTCTCCGCCAGCGCGCCGCAAGCCAAAGGGCCGATCAATCTGCGCCCATCCATGATCGAAGCCTGTGTGTTCTATTGCCTCATTGGATGTCTTGATCCGTCTCTGCAATTCAATGACGGCATGAGCGACGCGATCCGACTGATCCTGGCGCCGAGAACGGTTACCAATGCCGAACCTCCCTCGCCGGTGTCCAATTATCAAATGGTCAATCTCAAGCTCGTCGACGTGATCCTGGAGGCGCTGGCCCATTTCCACCCCTACCGCGCCATCGCCAATGCCGGCTCGTCCAGCGCGCTGAGCATCGCATGGAGCAAGACCGGCGCCATCCAATATGAGATCATCGGATCGGCCTACGGCGGGGGCATGGGCCATGATGGCGCCACCGGCACCGCGACACATCTTTCCAATCTGCACATCACGCCCATCGAGATCCTGGAATCCGAATATCCCTGCCATGTCGTGCGGTTCGATATCGTGCCCGATTCGGGCGGCGCCGGGCGCTGGCGAGGAGGCTTGAGCCTGCTGCGCGAATATGAGCTGCTGGAAGATGCGACCATTATCCGGCGCTTCGATAAGACAAAATTCCCGCCGCAAGGACTGGATGGCGGCCAATCGGGCAGCCGGGCACGGTTCGTGATCAAGCTCGGCACGCAGGAGGAGCGCGAGACCGGCGCTTCGGGCCGCTACGATATGAAAGCGGGCGAGCGATTTCTGCTGCAGACCGCCGGCGGGGGCGGGTACGGTGATCCTTCGAAGCGCGCTCGCGAGGCCGTGTTGCAGGACATTGCGGAGGGTTATGTCCCGAAAGACGCGGCGGCCAAGGTCTATCGCGGCGACGAGTGACGGGAGGGAAGACCGAGAAACATGGAGCAGGTTGGCGTTATCGGTGTTGGTCGGATGGGTTTGGCGATGGTCAAGCACCTCATCAAACACGGCTATGAGGTGACGGCCTGCGATATCGACCGCAACAATCTGGACAAGGCCGTCGCATTGGGCGCGACGGCCGCGACGAGTCCGGCAGAACTCGCCAAGCGGACGACATTCGTCATCCTCGGCGTCGGCTATGATGATGAAGTGAGGGCTGTCACGCTCGGCAATGACGGCGTTCTGCAGACGCTCGCGAAAGGCTCGGTCATTGCGGTGTCCTCGACCGTCGCACCCGATACGGTGAAAGAGCTCGATGCGGCAGCGCGGGCCAAAGGTCTGGAAGTTCTGGACGCGCCAATCTGTCGTGGCCGCTGGTTCGCCGACGAGGGAAAGCTGCTCGCTCTTTTTGGCGGCAGGAAGGCAACAGTCGAACGCGCCCGCCCGGTGTACGGCACCTTCGCCTCCGACATCGCCCATCTCGGCGAGGTCGGGCACGGCCAGGTGGGCAAGGCCATCAACAATCTGCTGCTCTGGGTGAACTCTATCGGTCTGATCGAGGCGGGACGCATCGCGGAATCGACCGGCATAGACCTGCCCAACCTCGCAGGCGCCCTGATGATGAGCTCCGGCGCATCCAAGGCGCTTGAGGATTGGGATCAGACGAGTTTCACCTGGGCCCTGAAGGACATGCAGATCGTGTCGAAAATGGCGGATCAGGCGGGCCTCTCGCTTCCCATCACCGGCGCGGTGAAGGAGCTCGTCAAGGAAGCGCGCCGCATCAAGGCGACCAATCCCCCGAAGTGGACGCGGAGCTAGACCGGTGTTGCGTCCATCCGAAATCGATGTCGGCGAACTCCTGGAAAACCGGCCGCTCGGACGGTTTCATGCCGTCACTTTTGGCCTGTGTTTTCTGATTCTGTTCGTCGACGGCCTGGATTACAGCACCGTCAATGTCGCCGCGCCGGCGATTCTGAAAGCCTTCCATAGCGAAACAGGCGCCATGGGTATCGTGTTCGGCTCCGTCTTCGTCGGCATTCTCATCGGCAGCGTCATCTTCGGCTATATCGGGGACCGATACGGCCGCAAGCTTGGCGCGGTTCTCGGCGTGCTCGCCTACAGCATACCGGCTCTGCTCACGGTGTTCGCAACATCCATCGAACAGCTCACCGTCTTTCGCTGCCTGGCGGGCTTGGGCATTGGTGGCGTAATCCCCAATATTGTCGCGCTTCTGACCGAGGCAGCGCCGAAGCGTTTTCGCGTCACCTTCGTCATGCTGGTGTTCGTCGGCTATTCCTCGGGAAATGCCGCGAGCGGTCAGATTGCCGCCTGGCTGATCCCCGAATATGGCTGGTCCATCGTCTTTCTCGTCGCGGGAGCGGCGGGATTGATCTTAAGTGCGTTGCTGGCCGTGATGCTCCCCGAATCGATTCCCTTTCTTGCCGCTACCCGGCCCGGCTCGCTCCAATTGCGCCAGATGGTCGCGCGCGCCGCGCCCGAGATGGAGATTCCACCGGATACGAAATTCCTGTACCGCCGTCCCGTAAGCGAGACCGAGTTCTCGTTGAAGCTGTTGTTCAGCGGCTACCGCCGCAGCGCGACGCCCATCCTCTGGCTGGCCTTCTTTGCCGAATCGATGACCTATTTGACTCTGACCGCCTGGCTGGTTGTGGTGCTGGAACAAGCCGGCGTTGCCCCGATGCAAGCGGCGCTGGCTTATTCTTACTCACAGCTCGGCGCGATTGCCGCAATTTTGGTTCTTGCGCCGCTGCTCGACCGGTTCGGCCCCAAGGCCAGTGTCTTGTCGGCCTGTATGGCGGTGTCCGCAGTCATCTCCTTGGCCATTCCCGGCCTCTCGCCCGCTTTGATGACAACGATTGCGATCCTCGCGGTTGCCTGCGCATCGGCGACGCATCAATCTCTGATCGGCATCGTTGGCGGATTCTATCCGACAATCATTCGCGGCAATGGCGTGGGTTATGCAACGGGCATGGGCCGATTTGGCGCAATGCTGGGCCCTATCATCGCAGGTTATCTGCTTGCCAAATTTCCCCTTCACTATGCCCTGTTCTTTATGGCAGCGCCCGACCTTGTGGTCGCGGCTGCTTGCATTGCGCTCGATCGCTGCGCGCGAAAACATGCATCGGTGGCCGCCCCGCAACGCGCCTTTGGAGCCGAGCGGCTGCGCGTGAGTTAGAAGGATCAGAATGAGCCAGGATCAAACCGGCAATAACGCGTTTACGTTAGGAATCGCCAATTTCGTCGCGGGCCTTCGCTATGAAGATATCCCGGGCGAGGTAAAAGATCGCATCAAGCTGTTGATTCTGGATTCGCTTGGCTGCGCGATCTTCGGTGTCCATCTCGAATGGAGCCGAATCCTCATCGAGACGCTTGCGAAGCTGGATAGCACGGTTGGTTGCCGGATCTGGGGCAGCGCCAAGCGGCTTTCCGCGCCGCATGCGGTGCTGGTCAACGGCACGCTGGTGCAGAGCTTTGAGCTCGATGATGTACACCGGCAAGGCGTGCTGCATGTGGGTGCGGTGACCCTGCCGCCTCTGTTCGCGCTTGCAGAGCTCAATCCGGGCATGACGGGGCGCGATTTCCTCACCGCCGCGGTGGCAGGCTACGAGGTGGGGCCGCGCGTCGGCATGTGCATGGGCCAGGAGCATATCGTGCAAGGTTGGCACTCCGGCGCGACTGTCGGCGTGTTCTCCGCGGCGGCCGGCGCAGCCGCGGCGCTCAAGCTCACTCCTCAACAAACGGTCCACGCGCTTGGTATTGCGGGAACCCAAGCCGCTGGCCTGATGGCCGCGCAATTCGGTGCAATGGTCAAGCGCATGCATGCGGGACGATCCGCTCAAAGCGGATTTTATGCCGCGGTTCTGGCCGAGAACGGATTCACCGGCATCACGGACGTCTTCGAGAATCCGTATGGCGGATTCTGCACCACATTTTCGCGCTCCACCGACCGTTTCAACCGGGACGAGCTCATTTCCGGCTTGGGCGAGCGGTTCGAGACCATGCGCATCTCGCTCAAGCTTTATTCCTGCGTGAGCACCAATCACACGGCGCTCGATGCTATTCGAAACATGCAACAGCGCCGTCCGTTCGGCCCAAAAGACATTGAGAAAATCATCGTCCGCTGTTCTCAAGCGACGCTCGAACATGCGGGCTGGCCTTACCGGCCCGAAGGCATGACGGGCGCGCAGCTCAATCTCTCCTACTGCATTGCGACCCTGCTGCTTGAAGGCGACGTTTTTGTGGATCAGTTTTCTGAAGCGCTGCTGGCCGATCCCCCGCGTCTTGCGCTCGCCGCGAAAGTCGAGGTGCATGAGGACCCGGCGATCACGGCGCGCGGCGCGAAATTCCGCCACATGGTTTCGGTCGGCGTGCATCTCACCGATGGCACCGTTCTCGAAGATATTGTGGAGGCGCCCAGAGGCAGCGAGCGCCATTTCCCGAGCACGGCGGATGTCGTATCGAAATTCACCAAACTTGCGGGCCACGCGATGCCCACAGCACAGGTTCAGCGCATCGCCGGGACGGTCTTGGACCTCGATGGGCCCGACGGGATGGGAGTCTTGATGGACGCTCTCGTGCCGACAACCGCAAATTGATGAAGTCGGTAGCGCACGACGACCGGCCAAACTTGTTCGGGGGGCGTTATCCGGGCTATTAGCAATTATGACGGGTAGAATTGGAACCGTGATCATGGCGGGGGACGCCAGGCGGAAATGATCGAGAACGAAGCGG
>JAXDMY010000031.1:0-4787 GCA_034665805.1 Alphaproteobacteria bacterium | reverse complement strand
AGCACGACCCCGAGAAGGAACGACAAGAGTCCGACGATAGGAACCGCGGTCAGACCCGTAGCCTCGATCTGATTGACGAAAGCGGGCCAGGGAAGTTCACGAGTTGGTCTTACGAGCGCCTCGAAAGCTTCCACCGTAATACGTCCGAGAAAGCCCAGAAGCCGGTAGGCGGTCTCGGCCATCTCCGTCGTGCCCCGTCCCATTCGGGCAAGAAAATCCGTAAACGGACGATGCGGCGGCGGCGAGGGCGGTGGTCCCTTGATCTCGCGATCGAGCTTTTCCAGCAAAGGGCGATAGGAGTCGGGAACGGTTATTCCGCGAATTTTCGCGCCGGCTTCCGAAAGCTGATGTTTGGCGCGCAAAATGAGCCACGCGCCCGCGCTGTCCATGCGCGTGATTTCGGAGCCGTCAAACTCGACTTCCCTCGCGCCGCCGAGCTCCAATGTGTGAAGCGACTTGTCGAGTGCGGCAATTTCCTCGATGACCCAATCGCCGCCGAAGAAGAAGCGCAAGACGGTGTCCCGCCGCTCCGTCCGATACCAGGCGCGACCGTGAGATTGGGCAGAATCGCTCAGAGCAGTCCCCTTGGATCCATCCTACAGGCAGGTCTTTCTCCAGGCGAGGGCATGCCAAGGCAACGCCAAAGTGGGGAATTGGCTGCCGGGGCTAGCTTGGCGGCCACCGACGGGGTCGATAGATTGGCTCGCCTTCTGGCGGGGGGAACGCTTGCGCTCCAAGAAATTGCTGATTCTGTGGGCATTTTTGCTGCCCATCGCCTCTGCCGATGCAGATGCGCAGGGGGTGGTTCGCAAGCCTTTCAGCGTCGTTGAAGCGAGCATCCCCGACATGCGAGCTGCTCTGGCGCGCCGCGCGGTCACATCCCACGAGCTTGTGCTGCAATATCTGGCCCGCATTGCGACCTATGAGGACAAGTTCCACGCCGCCCTGACCGTCAATCCCCATGCCCTGGAGGAGGCCGATGCGCTCGACCGCGAACGCGCACTGGGAAGAATTCGCGGGCCCCTGCACGGCATCCCGATTGCACTGAAGGACAATGTCCACACCACCGACATGCCCACCACCGGAGGCGCGCTGGCGTTCGACCGCCTGACGCCCCCTTACGAAGCGACGCTGACCAAGAATCTGCGCAGTGCCGGGGCCATCATCATCGCCAAAACCGGGATGACCGAACTGGCCAATTGGGTGGCCGGGCCGCCGACCCCAATGCCCGGCAATTACAATGGCTTAGGGGGCTATGGCTTCAATCCATACGATCCGCGCCGCGATCCGCGCGATGGCATTTTCGACGGCCGCCCGGCGATGCCCACGGGGGGCTCGAGTTCCGGGATCGGCACCTCGGCCAATTTCTGGGCCGCGAATATCGGGACGGAGACCTCGGGCTCGATCCTCAACCCCGCCAACTGGACCATGCTTGTGGGCATCAAGCCGACGGTCGGGCGGGTCAGCCGCTATGGCGTAATCCCCATCACCGCCGACCAGGACACGCCCGGCCCGATGGCGAAGAGCGTGACCGATGCGGCCATTCTGCTGGGCGTTCTGGAGGGATTGGCACCCGACCCCAACGACCCGGCGACATCCAATTGCGCGAGGCCGCCAGGCCAGGACTACACGAGATTTCTTCGAGCCGACGCTCTCAAGGGCGCGCGCATCGGCATCCCGCGCGCGTTCTTCTATGACCCCATCGCGGCACCAAGTGAACCGTTCGAACGCGGCGGGCTCAATCCCGACCAGCAACAGGCGATGAATGACGCGATCGCCGTGCTACGCCGGCAAGGCGCGGTGATCGTGGACCCGGCCAACATCCCCAGCGTCGTGGATGCCAATCCCAACGACAATTTCCTGCTCTGGGGCATTTGCGGCCAGGCCGGCGAAGCGCGCGGCGAGGACGACAATTGCTCCATCGTCCTCAAATACGGGATGAAACGCGATTTCAACAGCTGGCTGAAATCGCTCGGCGAGCGTGCCCCGGTGAAGTCGCTGAGTGAATTGCGCGAATGGAATCTCGAGCACCAGGACGCCGGCGCCATCAAATATGGCCAATTGCTGCTCGATCTGTCCGACGAAATCGATCTTGCGTCCGACCGCGCACGCTACCAGGTGGACCGGGCCAAAGACATCAGGCTCGGCGGCACGCATGGCATCGATGAAGTGATGAAGGCCGAGCGGCTCGACGCGATTCTGTTTCCCGCGCAGTCCGGCGCCGCGCTTGCCGCGCGGCCGGGCTATCCGACAGTCATCGTGCCATTCGCGAAGGTGCCCAATGCACCCATGACGCCCTTTCCGGATGGCTTCGACGCCAAGTCTGCGCCCTTTGGCGTAAGTTTCACCGGGATGGCTTGCAGCGAACCCCGCCTGCTGGCGCTGGCCTATGCGTTCGAGCAGGCGACGAAGCGCCGCGTGCCGCCGCCCGCACCGTAAGCCTTGCTTTCGAATGCGGCGTACCGCGGCTATAATGCCGGCCAATCCAGAGTTGAGTATCGGCCTTCGCCTTATCCGGTGGAGAATGTGATGCGATACGGATTTGCTCTCGTTGCCATGATGTTCGGCTTTTCCACTTCGCCGGCGATGGCGGCTCCGGCGCCCCCGAGGACAGATTTGCCGACGACGACAGGCGCGTCGAGCGCGCAGATGTCCCAATGCAACTCGCCCGATCCGGCGCGTGCGATTATCGGCTGCACGGCGATTCTCCAAAAATCGGGACCGCCGGATCTTATGGGCGCCATCTACAGCACAAGAGGAATGGCTCATCATAAACGCGACGAGAATGATCGGGCCCTTGCCGATTTCGATCAGGCGGTCAAACTCGACCCAAGAAACGCCATCTCATTGCGTAGCCGCGGCGATTTCTATCAGGACCTGGGGGAATATGACCGCGCCCTGCAGGATTACAATCAGGCGATCGCCATCACGCCGAAGGATGCCGAAATCTTCGTGCAGCGCGGCAATGCGTACATGCTCAAGGACGATGCGCTACACGCGTTTCCCGATTACGACCAGGCCATTGCGCTCAACCCCAAATCGGTGACGGCCTATGCCAATCGCGGCGAGGCGCATCGAGTCCACGGGGAAACCGACCGCGCCATCCAGGATTACGATTTCGCGCTCAAGCTCGATCCGAAATTCGCCCCCGCCTATGTCAACCGCGGTCTCGCCGAAGAGGACAAGGGCGATCTTTCGCGCGCCATCGCCGATTTCACTACCGCGATCAAACTCGATCCGAAAATGGTCTCCGCTTACGATGAACGCGCGAACGCCTACGAACAAACCGGCGCGCATGACCGCGCGGCCGCCGACGCCGCTGAGGCAATCAAGCTGGATCCAAGCAACCCCGATCTACACAAATTGCGGTAGCTACGCGGCAGATGCCCTGCGTTCGGATGCCATGCTTGAGAGCGTGTGAGCATGACTCGTTGGAAGCAGCACCAACGTCTGGGCCGGCAGCTTTTCTTCTTTGATTGGGGCATCTGCTGTTGCCGGGGCATGATGGGTAGCGGGGTTGGCAAGCCAAATCCGCTCAATCATCCCCACACTAGCCGCCCAAACTGACGTCGTCACAGCCGTGGTATCCAGACCGCTCGTGAAAAGTTTCCGAATCAAGAGGTCGCGCTCGACGGAAGGCGGCAAATCAAATTGGATGCCAAGATTATCCCCGGTGACACGCGCAACACGCCCCGTGATATTGCCTACGTCCCTTATATAAAGCCGAAATAACGCATCGACTTCGATGGGTTCGACTGGACTGGTGACAAGCCGTATTCGAGCTCCAGATAAAGATAGGTCTGTTGTGCGCGCAAGGGTTCTTCCGCCGTGCTCGTCCTGCAGCCACATAGGCTCGTCAATTTCAAAACGTTCTTCGCCTCGACGAACCGGAAGCTGCAAACACATCATGCATACAAGAAAAAGTTGGACGATGTTAACGGCGCACCAAAAAGCGACAAGCGGTACCAACGCCGCTTGCTGAACGATACGCCAATCGGGAGTAGCGTTCGCGATCAGCCCGATGAACGTCAGCAATAACAGCGCTGACGCGGTCCAAAAAATACCGAACTCGTAGCTAATATCCGCAGCCCCCGCACCTTTTGGCGTAACCTTGAAGATGTGTCCATGCGGCCGCACTAAGGTTGCTAAGGCCGTGGGCAAAATCTTGAGGCTCTGAAACAGTCCCAATACCTGAGCGGCAAGCGGAAAGTATTTTCTTTCAGCAAAGACCGAAATCCCACCGACAAGAGCCAGAACCGTTGGGACAATATAATAAAGGCCAGATTCCACCGTCACATTGACCAGCGGCCGCAATCCTGTCCAAAGGAAAATCAAGGGGGTTACGATCGACATCAAGCACAGCAGGCTTTGCGTAAACCAGTGCGTCGGCAAAAAGAGTAACCGGTGGATAAAGGACAAACCGGGCCCGAGTGGTCCCTCGGACAAGTACAGCATTTGTATTGCGCCGCGCGCCCAGCGTTGTCTCTGCACGAAGAAAGCCTTTATGCTTTCGGGTGCTAAGCCAAAGGCGAGGCGCTCACACAAATATCGCGTGATATAACCGTGACGGACCATGACGAGGGTGAGGAGCATGTCTTCCGTGATGGAGCCGGTGGGCAGTTCGTCTCCCGCCTTGCGCATCGCAGTGCGCCTTGTCACGGAATTTGATCCACAACAGAACGCGGCATTCCAACCATCGCGGCTCGGCATGATGGCCTCGAAAAAGAAGCGTTGGTCGTCCGGCAGGGTTTTGCGCAACGCCAAATTTACCTGCATTGGGTCGTGAT
>JAXDMY010000030.1:0-9721 GCA_034665805.1 Alphaproteobacteria bacterium | reverse complement strand
CCGTATCTGGGCTTCGGGAGAGTTTCGATGGCTTCACCGGCGCCTTGCGGTCCCGCCATCTGTGGATCTTTGCCGGTTTTCTGTTCTTTTACTATTTCAGTCCCGGCATCGATACGCCGCTTTATTTCTATATGACCGACAGGCTGAAATTTTCGCAGCAATTCATCGGCGCCTTGGGTTCGATCCAGGCCGCCGGATGGATCGCCGCCGCCTTGCTCTACGGCGTGTTCCTTCAGCATCTCAGTTTGAAGACCTTGCTCAATCTGAGCATTCTCACCGGCGTTCTCGTTGCGGCCGCCTTTGTTTTTCTATCGGGAGTGGCGACGGCGATCGCCGTCAATTTCTGTTACGGCGCGGCCTCGATGATAACGGCGGTGGCCAGCCTCGGGCTGGCCGCGAATTATTGCCCCAAGCGTTCGGAAGGGTTTGCCTTCGCCGTCCTAATGTCGATCACCGATGCCTCGGCCTCGCTCGCGGATAATGTCGGCTCGTTTCTCTTCGAGCACGTCTTTCACAACGAGATCGCGCCGCTGGTTCTGGTGGCCGCCGCATTTACGGCGATCAATTTTCTGCTGGTGCCTCTGCTCGGCCTCAAAGGCGGCGCGGCGTCACAAGGCTTTTTGGCGTTCCGCTGAGATGGGTGGAAGAAAATTCGGGCCCACGCGCGCTCTTGGCGCGCCCGCGAGCCTGTCAACGTGTCGTGAAATCACAAAAATGTCTCTTTACGGTGACCGATTGACCTGGGCTGACTGCCCGTCTGCCGAGGGAACGCGAGATGGATATCGCTGCCGAGAAGGCTTTGCGTTATCGCCATCGGGCCAAACGCATTCGACTCATCGCCGATGGCATCCTGAACCGAGAAGCGCGTGAAGCCTTGCTTCAAATTGCGGGAGATTTTGAGCGCTTGGCCTATAACATCGAGATGGAGCTTGGCGTATTGCCGCCGGAGCACAATTCCCGAAGTTTTAAGTAAAAAGACTATCCGCCAAACTGCCTTCTTTTGCACAGCTCAATCTTGAGCGGCGGAGTAGGATGCCTTCGTCGTAGAGGGCATGTGCGATGGGTTACGACATCGAAACAGCGCGTCGCTACCGCGAGCACGCTGCGCGATTGCGGCGGATGGCAGCCGGAGACGAAAATCCCAAAACACGTGAGTCGATTATGCAGATTGCTCAAGATTATGAGAGCATGGCGCAAGCCCGTGAGGCGGCTGAGATGAACTACGCCAACAACGTCACACCTCTGAACGCCGGAACAGCCAACCGCAAGGATTAGAGCCGAGGGAACAGCTGCTCCTGAGAATTGGAGCGGAACGAAAGACCCCTGCTCGGGTTAATTGGTGTGAGAACAGCCTCTGGAGGTTTGTATGACGAAGCACCAAACGACGGACGATCAGCGCAAAGATGGCAAGGGGCGTCCTGGGGGAGCACCGTCGCCCACACAAGAGCGCGAGACGACCCGCGAAAACCAAAACCAAAAGGGCAGTGGCGAAGGTCAAACGGGGATGCAGCGTGGCGCCGGCCATCCGACGGGGCGGTGATTCACGGCGGTCGCGGGTAACGGGATAAATCATCGCGCCTCGACGTTGACGCCCGGCCGCGCGGCCCCCGCCAGGGCTTTCAAGCAACCGTAGGATTCACTTCCTTAGCTTAGAAAGAGCGGCGCAGAGCGTTTTAGCGTCCTCGGCGAGTGTAATTCGGGCATCGTTGCAGGTCAGATCAACGGCGTCATCGCTCATGTGTGCAAAAGTATAGGGGTTGGCATATTGCTGCTGGATCACTTCGAGGCGCGTGGCGTCCGAAGCGAACTCCGAAGAGCAATTAGTCTAGCGAGTTCTTTCTCCTGCTCGGCGATCCGGGCCGACGCCAATTCTTCATCTGCACCACCGGATCGGGCCGCGGCCTGTTCTATGAGGTCATCGATGTTCTGCCGCACCATGGCGATGCGCTCTTCAAGTTCGGAAATCGTAGGACCACCGCTCATTGGGTACTCTCCTGCTGAGTGGGCACACTCGTTCTTAAGATTATGACACAAAAGAGATCGCTTTTGGCAAAGCGGACATCGCCCGAAGCGCTCGTTACTCAGACCCAACATTCCGAGTTCTATAAGTTTTCCAGGCATTGGTCGGAGTGGAGAGATTTGAACTCTCGACCCCCAGTCCCCCAGACTGGTGCGCTAACCAGGCTGCGCCACGCTTCGAACCTTAAAGGTCGAAGCGTAGCTTACGCCTTGCTCCAGTGGCCGGTCTTGATATCGAACTTGACCTTACCCTGGGTACGCATGCGCATCAGCAGCTCTTGCAGGGCGTCGGTGCTCTTGTTGCTGGGGTCGAGCCGCTGCTGTAGCGAATAGAGCGCACGGGGTTTGTCTAGGGTGGCCAGCACTTCCTCTTCCTTAGTCATGCTCATCCTTCGTCATTTGCTCATCGATCCTTTTGCCTGTTGCCTGAAAGCGATCCTGGAAATGCGCCAGCTAGGCCGATGGTCGACTCCGCAATTCTATCTAACACATTGGGTTAGTGGTCGGAGCGGAGAGATTTGAACTCTCGACCCCCAGTCCCCCAGACTGGTGCGCTAACCAGGCTGCGCCACGCTCCGAACCTTGAGGGCCGAAGCGATGCTCCGGCCCATTCCTTCGAGGGAGGCGGACTATAGTCGCGGCGGCCGCGAGCCGCAACGCATCCGTAAACCGGCGATTCAGCGTGGGCGGGCGGATTTGAGGCGCGCTTTCATCTCCAGGAGCTCGTCAAGGAGTATCGCGAAGCGCGCGCGATGGGCCTCTCTCAAATCTTCGACCTCCACATCGCGCGGAAAACGATGAACATTGGAGGGTCTGTCCAGTGCTTCGTCGCGCGCACCGGCCTCATCATTGGCGGCACGGCGCGAAACGATGAGGCTCGTCGAGCCGCGGCCCAATTCCATGACATAACGCGGCCCCTGCTCGCGCAGGATCTTCTGCACGCCCTTGATGGTGAGCCCATCGCTGTAGAGCAAAGACCTGATGCCTTTGAGCAGATCCAGATCGTCGGGGCGGTAATAGCGCCGGCCCCCGCCGCGCTTCAGCGGCTTGACGGTGGCGAATTTCGTCTCCCAGAAACGCAGCACATGCTGAGGCACGTCAAGATCGGCGGCAACTTCGCTGATGGTCCGAAACGCTTCCGGCGATTTCTGCGCCGCACCCAGTATGGCCATTCACTCAGCCCTCGTCGTGCATGCCTGCGGTTTCCAGCCCGTTGATCTGTGCCTTGAGCACATGCGAGGGGCGGAACACCAATACGCGGCGCGGCGCGATGGGCACTTCATCGCCGGTCTTGGGATTGCGTCCCACGCGCTCGGATTTCTGGCGCACCTGGAACGTCCCGAAAGACGAAAGCTTGACCGTTTCGCCGCGCGACAACGCGCCGCAAACCTCTTCCAAAATATCCTCGACCATTTGCGAGGATTCGTTGCGCGACAATCCGACCGCGTTGAAAACCGCTTCCGTCAGATCCGCCCGCGTCAAAGTCTTCGTGCTCATCCCCAGCCCCCAAAAGGCGCGACTCTCTATCGCCCGGCAAACCGTAGGCGCAGGGACATTTCCCGTCAATGTCAGAGACTTGGAAGCCTTAGTTCAGAAGTGGCGCCCTACCATCGAAGAAGGGCCGCTCCCCAGGTGAAGCCCCCGCCCATGGCCTCCATAAGGATCAAATCGCCCCGTTTGATCCGCCCATCGCCGACCGCGACGGCCAGCGCCAGGGGCACGGAGGCCGCCGAGGTGTTGCCATGCTCGGCGATGGTCGAAACCACCTTTTCGGGGGGGATATTCAATCTGCGCGCGGTGCCATCGAGAATGCGCTGGTTGGCCTGGTGCGGCACGAACCAGTCGATGTCGGCGATGGAAAGGCCCGCTTCCTTGGTCGAAGCCTCGATCGCGGCGGAGATATTGGTTACCGCGTGCTTGAAGACATCGCGCCCCTGCATGCGCAGATGGCCCGCCGTGCCGGTGGTGGAGACCCCTCCATCCGTATACAGAAGATCGTGCAGGCGCCCGTCGGAGAAGATCTTGGTGTTGAGGATTCCGCGGTCGGCATTGGTCCCTGCCCCTTCCGCGGCCTGCAAGACGACGGCCCCCGCGCCGTCGCCGAACAACACGCAGGTGCCGCGATCGGTCCAATCGAGAATCCGCGACATGGTTTCCGCGCCGATGACCAGAACGGTCTTGGCCTGTCCGCCACGGATGAGATTGTCGGCGACCGAGAGCGCATAGATGAAGCCCGAACAGACCGCCTGAATGTCGAAGGCGGCGCCGCCGAGCATGTTCAGACGTGCCTGGATCCGGGTGGCGACCGAGGGAAATGTCTCGTCGGGAGTTGTCGTCGCGACAATGATGATGTCGATGGCGTTCGCGTTCACGCCCGCATTTTGGAGGGCGCGAACCGCCGCCTCGAAGGCGATATCGGAGGTCGTTTCATCCTCACGCGCGACGTGACGGACTTTGATCCCCGTGCGCTCGTAGATCCACGCATCGGTCGTATCGACCATTTTCGCCAGATCGAAATTGGTGAGAATCTTTGCCGGAAGAAATGAGCCGCAGCCCAGAACGGCGGATCGCCTGACGGTCACGAACCAACCGCCTGGGCCGCATCGGCGCCCGTCTTAGGCTCGGCCGCCGCGACGTGATCGGGCAGCGAAGAAACGCCCGCCCGGTCTGCAAGAATATGCGCAATCATGTCCGATTGACCCATGTCGATGGCAAGATCGATGGCGCTGGCGAAACCCAAAGCATCGGCGCTGCCGTGGCTTTTGACCACCACGCCGTTCAGCCCGAGGAATACGCCGCCATTGAGGGTGCGCGGGTCAAGTTTTCTCTTCAGCACCCGGAATGCGCCGCTCGCCAGAATCGCGCCGAGCCGCCCCAGCAGCGAACGCTTTAGCGCGCTGCGCAAGTAATAAACGATCAGTTCGGCGGTGCCTTCGGCGGTCTTGAGGGCGACATTGCCCGTGAAGCCGTCGGTCACGATCACATCGACGATTCCCTTGCCGATGCCGTCGCCCTCGACATTGCCGTAAAACTCTATTGGCAGCTTTGAGGCGCGCAGGATCTGGCCCGCGCGCTTGACCGAGTCGATGCCCTTGACCTCCTCTTCGCCGATATTGAGCAGCCCCACGGTCGGACGCGCGATGCCGAAGATCGCGCGCGCGAAGGCTTCGCCCATGATGGCGAAGTCGACGAGCTGTTCGGCATCCGAGCCGGCATTGGCTCCGACATCCAGGACCACGCTTTGGCCGCGGATGGTCGGCCAGATCACGGCGATGGCGGGCCGCGAGATGCCTTCGATCAGACCGATTCGAAACATCGAGATCGCCATCAGCGCACCGGTGTTGCCGGCTGAGACCGCGACTTTGGCTTCGCCGCGAGCGACCGCCTCCAGCGCGTGCCACATGGAGCTGTTGCGGCCGCGGCGCAGGGCCTGCGAAGGCTTTTCGCTCATCCGCACCACGGCGGGGGCATGACGGATTTCCGCGCACTTTAGGAGTGCGCGATGGCGCGCCAATAAGGGATTCAGCACCGCCTCGTCGCCATAGAGCAGGAAATGGATTTTCGGGTGGCGCCGGCGCGCAATCGCCGCGCCGGCCAGAATCGGAGCGGGGCCAGAATCGCCGCCCATTGCGTCGATCGACAGAATCAAATCCCGGACCAAATTGCTAGCAGCTCCCCAAGAGCTTGCGCGACAGAGGAAGCTTAAGCGCGAAGCCGATCAAAGCCTAGGCGGCGGTTTCAAGCTTCGACGGCCACGACTTCGCGGCCGTCGTAATGACCGCATGCGGAACAGACATGGTGCGGACGTTTCAACTCCCCGCAATTGGGACATTCGGCGTGGGCATCCGGGCTGAGCGCATGGTGCGAGCGGCGCATATTGCGCTTCGACGGCGAGGTTTTTCGTTTTGGAACCGCCATGGCGGAAGCCCTTTCGGTGAGCCATTCACTGAGGTGTGCCGCCCGGCACGATTTCCTGAAACAGTGCGTGGAACGGAAAATAGGGGCCGGAGGTAAGCCGAAACCACGTTCCGACGCAAGAGCCGTAAACAGAAGCGGAAAAATGGGCTCTTCAGCCCTGTCTTTTGCCGGGTTGCCGCTTGGCCGGTGGCTTGGCGGATGGCCGCCGAGCGGCGGGAGCCCTCTTCAGCGCTTCCAGCGCGGCAAACGGGTTGTCGGCAGGCTCAGGAGGCTCTGGTGGCGCCTCGAAGGCCGCTCCGGGAGCCTTGGGGTAGGGATCGAGCGCCAGGCTCAGCTCCTCCAAGAGGGGTGCTGCCAGGTCGAGAGCGGGAGAATCGAGGAGCTCGGGACTGTCCTCGTCGGCCGCGGCGAGGTCGATGATGGCTGGAATGGCGACGGATGGTTCGACGGCCGATTTCCGGCGCCTCGTCGAAGCCCTCGGTAGGACCTTGAATCGGCGTGAGATTTCGCCGGAGAGGTGCGAGGGGACGGGAGCCAGCGTGATCACGCAAGCTTGCACGACATCGGCTTCGAAATGACCCCGATAGGCATATTCGTCGGCGCTGACCTGCGACAATTGGATCACTGCCTTAAGGGAGTCGAGCGCTTCGATGCCGAGCCAATGGGCGATTTCCCCCCGTTCGGCCGGGCGGGGCTCAAGCGACACCTCGACGACGCGGTCCCTGACCGTGCCGAGATCGAAGGATGCGCTAAAGGGCACGCCGGAATTGCTCATGGTTTCGTCTCTGGATTCGGAATGGGACCAAAATCCGCGCTGCCTTCAAGCAGGCCCCCCGCATGGCTCATCACATGCTCGCGGGCCGACAACATATAATGCGCGAGACCTGCTGCTTCAGGGGTCCGTGCCGCCTCGCCGCGATAGAGATTGCGCAGCAGGACGGGCGCCAACTGATCGGCGCCATCTGCCGCGCGATAGGCCTCCAGCCGCCCATAAAAGGCGCCCGCCAAGGCCTTCATGCGGCGCGAGATGCCGAAATCCCCCACACCCAGCTCGCGCAGGGCCTCGTCGAAGCCGGCAAAGATGACGCTTACAAGCTCGGTTCCGAACTTGTCGCCGGCGCCACCCAGCGATTTCAGGGCATCCAGCACCAGAAACGCGTGCAGCGTGAGGAGATCGAAGCGGCCGTCGATGGTGTCGGGCACGGCGAAATCGGTGTAGAAAATGGGCTCGCGCGCCCGCGCCACCAACACATCATACAATCGCTGTGAGGCGGGAGGGGCGGGCTCGGCGCGCTGTGTTCGGCGAAGCATGTCGTGCTATGCCTCCGGTGTGGCGAATCCGAAATCCGGAAATGCTTGGGCAAGGCTGTGGGCGGATTTCGGATTCAAAGCCCACACCAGCAATCTATTGAATCTCGTGTGGTTTTTGGATTAGAAGTTCCAAACGTGAATGCCATCAAGATCTTAGGAACTATAACCCACCATACGGGCCTTGCGGGGAAACTTAGCACATCATTTCTTGGGTCTGCCGGTTTCTGCGTCAGAGGAGGTTTTGAGCCATGCACCGCGTCACCTTGGCATTCCTGGCCAGAGCAACCGCTCTTTCTGCTTGCGCCCTGACCGCCTGCGCCCCGGTTGAAAATCAACGTGGCTATGTGCCCGACCAAGAGGCCGTAGCCAGCGTCCAGGTCGGAATGGACACCAAGGACACCGTCACCAAGAAGCTGGGCGACCCTTCGACGGCGGCCACCTTCGGCAATGACGTCTGGTACTACATTTCCGCCCATGTCGAGCAGAACGCGTTCTTCGCGCCGCGCGCGCTGGACCGCAATATCCTCGCGGTCGAATTCGCCAAGGACGGCAAGGTCACCGATGTCCACAAATACACGCTGGCGGACGGACGGGTGGTCGATTTCGTCACCCGCGAGACACCGACCTTGGGCCGCGAGATGACGCTGATCCAGCAGATCTTCAACGCGGTGCCGGGACAGATCGGTCAGTCCGCGCCAAGCACGCCGACGCCGGGCGGCGGCCAGGCGCCGCCGATCCCCGCGCCACGCTGAAGCCCTTATTTCATTCGCCGCGCGCCTCATGCTGAGCGCAACTGCCGTCCTTCGAGACGCGCCCTGCGGGCGCTCCTCAGGATAAGGCAGTTGTGCGTCTCGAAGCACGCGCGACGTCAGGTTCCCAGCTGTGCGAGTACGGCCAGGAGCAGAAGCGCCACGATATTGGTGATCTTGATCATCGGATTCACCGCGGGGCCCGCGGTGTCCTTGTAGGGGTCACCGACGGTATCGCCGGTCACCGCCGCCTTGTGCGCGTCCGAACCCTTGCCGCCATAATGGCCGTCCTCGATGTATTTCTTGGCGTTGTCCCAGGCGCCGCCGCCTGAGGTCATCGAGATCGCCACAAACAGACCGGTCACGATGACGCCCAACAGCATGGCGCCCAACGCATTGAGCCCCGCCGTGACACCGGCAATCCAACGCACCAGCAGAAACAGCACCACGGGCGAGAGCACCGGCAGAAGCGAAGGGATGATCATCTCGCGGATCGCGGCCTTGGTCAGCATGTCCACGGCGCGGCCGTAATCGGGCTTCTGGGTTCCCAGCATGATGCCCGGCATTTCGCGGAACTGGCGCCGCACTTCTTCGACCACGGCGCTGGCCGCGCGGCCGACCGCGGTCATCGCCATGCCGCCGAAGAGAAAGGGAAGCAGCCCGCCGATGAAGAGGCCGACGACCACCCACGGGTCGGTCAAGGAAAAACTCGGCAGATCGACGCCCCTGAAAAAGGGATAATTCTCGCTGTTGGCGATGAAGTAATTGATATCCTCCGTGTACGCTGCAAATAGCACGAGGGCGCCGAGGCCCGCCGAGCCGATGGCGTAACCCTTGGTCACCGCCTTGGTGGTGTTGCCGACCGCATCCAGTGCGTCGGTCGTCTTGCGCACATCGCCTTCGAGATGGGCCATTTCGGCGATGCCGCCCGCATTGTCCGTCACCGGGCCAAAGGCATCGAGCGCCACGATCATGCCGGCGAGCGCCAGCATGGTGGTGACGGCGATGGCGATGCCAAAGAGGCCCGCGAGCTGATAAGTCACGACAATGCCGGCGCAGATGACCAAAGCCGGGAGCGCCGTGGATTCCATCGAAACCGCCAGACCCTGGATCACATTGGTGCCATGGCCGGTGAGCGAGGCCTTGGCCACCGACTGAACAGGGCGGAAATTCGTGCCGGTATAATATTCGGTGATCCAGACGATGAGTCCGGTCACCACAAGACCGGCGACGCCGCAGAAATAGAGGCTCAAACCGGTGAACCGGGCGCCGCCGAGAATGGCATATTCGTTGTTGAGCCCGACGATCCAATAGGTCAGCGGCAACAAAGCGGCGAGCGAGAGCACGCCGGTGACGATCAAGCCTTTGTAGAGCGCGCCCATGATGCTGCCACTGGGGCCGAGACGCACGAAGAACGTGCCGATGATGGAGGTCAGGATGCAGGTGCCGGCGATGGCGAGCGGGAAGAGCATCATGGCGATCCTCTCGCCGCCTGCGAAGAAGATCGAAGCCAGCACCATGGTGGCGACCGTCGTTACCGCATAGGTCTCGAACAGATCGGCCGCCATGCCGGCGCAGTCGCCGACATTGTCGCCGACATTGTCCGCAATCGTTGCGGGATTGCGCGGATCATCCTCGGGGATGCCGGCTTCCACCTTGCCCACCATGTCGCCGCCGACATCGGCGCCCTTGGTGAAGATGCCGCCGCCAAGGCGCGCGAAGAT
>JAXDMY010000029.1:0-12389 GCA_034665805.1 Alphaproteobacteria bacterium | reverse complement strand
ACATTGGTGTTGACGGGTCCGGCATAGACGCCGGTCTTGCCCGCTTTGATTTCCACATCCGTCAGGCAATCGCCCGGGTTGCGCGTATAGGGCCACAACAAACCTTTGGTGCAGTCAGCGGCGAAGGCCGAGCCAGAGGCGGCAAAGAAGGCGATGGTGGCGACAAACGGGAGGAGACGCATCCGATGATCCTTGAGGGTTCGGTACACGCGCGGTTTCGCGCCACTGGCGCAATTTATACCGCAGCGACGAGGGTGCGCGCAACGCGCGTCGATTCTTGCCTAAATGCTAGGCATTGTTTGGGATTGCTGTACGATTCGTGAGGAGCGTTGAGTGGCATGACCTTCGGGAAATCGGCGCGCGCGAGCTTTCTGACCATTGCGGCATTCGCAGCCCTATCCCGTTTCTCTGCCGAGGCGGCGGAGGATTCCCGCGGTCTCGCCGATGCGCTTGCACTCGACCCGCCAAGTTGGGAATTCGACAACACGACGATCCGGCTTGGTGGTTCTGTCGCCGGCGCGCTCTTCAGCGCGCATCAATCGACCGGTCCGGGCCGCATGAGCGGATATGACAACATTGGCGCAAGTTCGGTGGCGCAAGCCAACATCCAGGCACAGCGCATCTTCGACAACGGCATGATCGTCGGTGCGCGCAGCGACTTTCTCCTCCATCATGATGCGCAGTCGCACGATCAATATGGCAACGACACCGTCGAAAAGATCTATGTCTTCGTGCAGACCGGTTTTGGCCGCGTCGAAATCGGACAGCAGGACGGCGCCGCCTACACATTGGGGCTTGTCGGTCCCATAACCAATGAGCAAGTGACGCTCGAGAATCGCAACATCTCGCTGTTCCGCGATCCGGCAACGGGCGGTGATTTCGGCAAACTCTTCCAATCGATCACAAATGTGCAAAGCACCTCGAACTTCGCCAAGATCAATTACGTTTCGCCGCGCTTGCTCGGGATTCAGATCGGCGCCTCGTTCACGCCAAAACCCGTGCGAACGCCGCTTCCGTTCACCGGCAATCTCCCCAATGATCCCAATCAGCAGCAGAATATTTGGGAAGTCGCCGCCAGTTACACCGGATATTTTTCGAATCTCGCGGTCGGTCTATCGGCGGGCTTCGCGCAAGGTTCGGTGCGGAACCGCAACGCCGCAGGCGATGACCTCTCCGATTGGGCGCTTGGGGTACAGCTCACTTATCCCGTGGGAAGCGTCAAACTGTCCCTCGGCGGCGCCTATCGCGACAGCAATGCCTATCTGCTGGGTCTTGACCAAGTTTTGGCACATGCGGGGACGCACGCATCGCATCTTTCGGCGACGGCGGAATGGGGTTCATGGATTGCCGGAGGTGAATATTCCTTCGCGCATGCAAATGGGCCGGTCGATTACGGTATCACCGGTTATCAGCTTTCGGCCGGGTACAAGATCAACGACAATCTGCAGCTCACCGGTGGCTGGCAATGGTACGAATATTCCCGCAATGCGGGCGTGTTTTACAACGGATCGCGCGGGCTCCAGATGAATGCGGGATTCCTGCTTCTTTCTTACGAGCTCTGAAGCCCATCGATGGCGGCGATGCCGGCAAGCCGCGCGCCGGCGAAACGCTGAACATTTTGCGCATTGACCCCGCCCAACGCATAGACGGGAAGGGTGGCGCGCCCGGCCATCAGACGCAATCGCGCCACGCCCAGAGAGGCGCGCCCCCGATGACTCAAAGTCGGGAATGCGGGCGCGAGAAGCGCCGCATCGGCCCCCGCGCGTGCGGCGCAGGCGAGGGCGCGTTCCGAATGGGCCGCGGCAGTGATCAGCCATGACGGATGCACGCACTTCCAATGCTTGGCTTCAGATGCGCGCGTCTCGGGCAAATGCAGGCCGTCGGCCCCGATACGCGCGGCCAGCAAGGCATCGCCGGCGATGAGCAGCAGGAGCCCGCGTTCATGGGCGATGCGGCGAAACGTGTCCGCGAGCTCGCGCCGCGCCTCGGCCACACTGTGCCGCAAGATGATCGCGGCGCCTTTGGGCAGCAGCCGGGCAGCCGCAACCGGATCGCGCAAGCGCTTTTCATCCGTCATCAAGATCAAAGACGGCAGGGGCGAGTTCGCATTGAGGGCGAGAGCCGCCCTTGCTAGTTTCGCACGCTCCACCGCCGATGGCATTCCGTGACCTCCGCACTCGCGACCATATCCGCCAATCCCGCCGAGAATCTCAAGGCCGTTCTGGCCCGCATTGAGGCGGCCCGAGAAACTGCGATCGCGCCGGCCAACGAAACCCGCCTGATCGCGGTGACCAAGGGCCACGGGCCCCAGCGCATCCTGCCGGTCCTCGAAGGTGGGCAGTTATGCTTTGGCGAGAACCGGGTGCAGGAGGCCAAAACGAAATGGCCGGAATTGCGCGCGCGCTTTCCAAACGTCGAGCTGCATCTCATCGGCCCCCTGCAGACCAACAAGGCACGCGAGGCGGTCGAGTTATTCGATGCCATTCACTCCCTTGACCGGGAAAAATTGGCAGATGCCCTCAAAACCGAGCTGACGAGAAGACCCAAGCCGCTGCAGCTTTTCGTCGAGGTGAACGCCGGCGAGGAGGCGCAAAAATCCGGCATCGCGCCCAAGGATACGCCCGCCTTCGTCCGTCACTGCCGGGATAGATTGGAACTTCCCGTCGTCGGCTTGATGTGCATTCCGCCGCTGGGCGAGCAACCGGCCCTTCATTTCGCGCTGCTCAAAAAGCTGGCGCACGAGTCCGGCCTTTCCTCACTGAGCATGGGAATGAGCGAGGATTTCGAAACCGCGATCCGTTTCGGCGCGACTCACGTGCGAATCGGCACCGCGATCTTCGGCGAACGGAACAAATCGGAAGACGCGCCTACTCTATAGGGCGGGGGCGCGGCGCGTAGCGGTGAAGCAAGGCACCATGCGTCGACAACCATGTCTGGCTCTTCTCGATTTCCGGGACCAGCGTTTCCACCAGCCGCCAGAAGCGCGGCTTGTGATTGAGTTCGCGCAAATGTGCGACTTCATGCGCCACGACGTAATCCAACACCGAGGGGGGCGCGAGGATGAGCCGCCAGGAGAAAGACAGACTCCGGGCCGACGAGCACGAGCCCCAGCGGCTTGACGTGTCGCGGATAGTGATGCGCCTGGGACGAACGGCTAGCGCCGTCGCGTAAGTGGCAACGCGTTCGTCGATCCGCTTTCTGGCTTCGCGCTTCAACCAGTCCAGAAGCCTGCGTGAGGCGTGTTCCGGCCTGCCGCCCACTCGGATCGCCGGACGCGCGCCGTCGCGATCGATCCAGACCGGCGAACCCTTGCTGTCGCCCGAGCGGATCACATGTTCGATTCCCTTGAACATCACCACCGAACCGAACTCAAGCTGTACCGGTTGCGGAACGTCAGCGAGCCGGCCTGCGATCCAATCCTTCTCCTTGCGCGCAAAGTCGAGCGCACGATCAAACGAACGCGACGATGGCGCAACGACCGACACTTCGCCCGTCGACGGATCGACCTTGACGATGAAGCGGCGCGCACGCGGATTGGTGCGTAGTATCACTTCAATGGATTTGCCGTCGATCTTCAGCAACTCGCGCTTGATACGTCGCGCCGGTCTTGCGTTTGCATCACGGAATTTTCTTTGCGCGCCCATCCTCGAAAGTCCCCACGACGCGAGCATTGCCCGCGTTAAAGATCCGATTAAATTTTTTGCGTTGACCTTTACAATTCGCACATACATTGCTTGTGCAGACTGCTCGGCGGCCGCTATTAAACCCGGCCTCCAGCCGCAGTCCAAGCCCAAAATTCGGGTTCCGGCGATCTTTATTATGTGATTGAAAAGACAGTGTCTTTTTCGGATTATACGAAAACATTGATATCGCCGTTCGTATTTCCGAACAGTGATCGATGAAAGTACAAAAACCGCGTCATTTGGGCCGGTGGCGTAAAATCCTGGAAAGGTCAATAGTCTCTTTCGATGACCTCGCTTAACAGCAAAGATCAAGCTTTGGCAGGGCAAACCGAAGCCCTGCCTGCCCTTTTGGCCGGAGCGGCCAGCGCCGCCCTGCTCCTGGGGGCATTTGCTTCCCAATATTTGGGGGGCCTCGCCCCCTGCGAAATGTGTATCTGGCAGCGTTGGCCGCATGGCGCGGCGATCCTTTTCGGGTTGGTCGGCGGCGGGTTGGTGGCTGCCAGAGCCGTGCCCGCCTCGCTCGCCCGGACCCTCGCGATCCTCGCCATACTCGCGCTCGCAATTTCCGGCGCGATTGGCATCTTCCACGCCGGAGTCGAGTGGAAGCTTTGGCCCGGTCCGGCCGAGTGCACAGGGTTCGGTTACGTGCCGGGCCGCGACGATTTCAAGCCGCTGCAGATCGTACGTTGCGATGAAGCGCAATGGCGGCTGTTTGGCATCTCGCTCGCGGGGTACAATGCGGTCTTCTCGTTAGGAGCCGCACTCTTCGTCTGGTCCCTGCTGCGGCGGACAAAGGCATAGTCAAGCGCCATGGGTGTTGGGGTTAAGACAGAGTTGCGGGGACCGCGCCCAGCGCTGCCGGGAACGCAGAGACCTCTCCTTTCGGAAATCGACGCCATGATCCGGGTCGATCATGCGGGCGAATTCGGCGCCCTTCGCATCTATGAAGGCCAACTCGCCGTCCTTGGGCGAAATGCGGCGCCATCGGAGAATGTGCGGGCGATTCGGCGCATGGCGGCGCAAGAACAGAAACATTTCGACACGTTTGACCGCATGGTGAAGGAACGCGCCGTGCGGCCCACGGCGTTGGAACCGGTTTGGCGCGCCGCGGGCTTTGCGCTCGGCGCCGCAACCGCGCTTATGGGCGAAAAGGCAGCGATGGCGTGCACCGTGGCGGTCGAAGATGTGATCGATGAACATTACGCGAGGCAGATCGAACGGCTCGGCGCCGCGGAACCGGAGCTCAAATCCACCATCCAAAAATTCCACGCCGAGGAATGCGCCCATCGCGACGAGGCGCTGGAACGCGGCGCGAGCGAGGCCGTTGGCTATGCGCTGCTGTCCGGGGCCATCCGGCTCTCCTGCCGCGTGGCGATTGCGCTATCGGAGCGGCTATGAACGCCGCCGCAATGCCGATGCGACGCGCAACGCCGCAGGATGTGCCGCGCATCGCGAATCTCTTCGCCGAAATCTTTGCGCATGATCCGGTTTTCGATTGGCTGGTGCGCGATGGCGATGCGCGCGAGCTTGCGCTGCAGCGCTTTTTCGGCTGGATCCTGGAAAGCCGGACCGTCCCGTATGGGGAGACTTGGATCACCGCCGACGGGCTGGCGGCCGCGGCATGGATCCCGCCCCATACCCAAGAAACATCGCCGCGTCTCGCCGATGATTTGCGCATGCTGCCGGTGATCCTCAAGCTGACGGGTCTGCCCCGCCTTGCGCGCGGCGCCGCGATGGCCGCGGCGATGGAGCATGCGCATCCCAAGGTGCCGTATTTCTATCTAGCCTTCATCGGCGTGGCGCCACGCATGCAGGGAAGCGGCCTGGGCTCGGCGATCCTAACCGCGACGCTTGCGCGTGCCGACAAGGCGGGCGCGAACGCCTATTTGGAGAATTCCAATCCGCGCAATCTGAAACTCTACGAACGGGCCGGGTTCGCGGTGACGCGCGAAATCCGCGCCCGCGGTGATGCGCCGCCGGTCTACGCCATGTGGCGGCCCGCCAGAATCCGTCAGGGTTCCAGCACGATGTCCCAATAGAGATAGTCGGCCCAGGACTGATGCAAATAATTGGGCGGGAATAGCCGCCCATTGTTCTGCAGCTCGGCGACCGATGGCTTATGCGGCGCGGTCCGCGGATGCATCCCGGCGCGATGGGGCAGACGCCCGCCCTTCATCAGATTGCAGCCGGCACAGGCCGCCACGACATTGTCCCAGGTGGTGCGTCCGCCGCGCGAGCGCGGCACCACATGATCGAAGGTGAGGTCGTCCTTGGCGCCGCAATATTGGCATTGAAAGCGATCGCGCAGAAAGACATTGAACCGCGTGAAGGCGGGGTTGCGCGTCGGCCTCACATAGGTTTTGAGCGACACCACCGAGGGCAGCCGCATCTGGAACCTTGCCGAGCGCACGGTGCGCTCATATTCGGCGACGATGTTCACACGATCGAGGAAGACCGCTTTGATCGTGTCCTGCCAGGACCACAAGGATAAGGGAAAATAGCTCAACGGGCGGTAATCCGCGTTGAGCACGAGGGCCGGGCAGTGGTCGGGAACACGCTCGGCGGCTAGCACGTCACGATATCCGTACTGAAAGCGCTACTCTCCCTGATCCTTACGGAGAAACCAAAGGCGGGCGGACTGTAGCGGGCGTAAGCCCTTCCGCCAACCCCCAGCGCAGAATACGTGATTCGCCATGACGATGGGATGACGAAGGCGCTGGCGAGGCCTAAGTCCGGCCCTCGGGTTTGATCAGGGCTAACAAATTCATGCCCCGGCGCACGGCATTATCGGCAGCCCGTCAAGCTTCCACGCGTTAGGGAAGGAACGACAGGAGCACCTATGCTTTGGGATCAGGGTAACCGCTACGGCGGGGTAGAAGACCGCCGGGGTATGGGCGGCGTCGGTTTGGCGGGCGGGGGCATTGGCGCGGCCGTGCTTGGCCTCATCGGCTATTTCTTCTTCGGCATCAATCCGCTCACCATCATGGACGCGGCCAACCAGCTCGCGCCGCAAACTCAGGAAGAGGGCCGCCGCGGTACACCCCAGGATCGCGCGGGGCAGTTCGTCGACACCATCTTTTCCTCGACTACCGATGTTTGGCGCGCGGAATTTCGGCAGATGGGCCGGACCTATGAGCCGCCCGATTCGCTCGTCCTCTACGATCAGGCGACCGGCACGCAATGCGGCCTCGGACAGGCCGCGATGGGTCCGTTCTATTGTCCGAACGATAAGCGCGTCTATCTTGATCTGCAATTCTTCGACGAGCTGTCGTCGCGCTTCGGCGCGCCGGGCGATTTCGCTCAGGCCTATGTGATCGCGCATGAAGTGGGCCACCACGTGCAGCAATTGCTCGGCATCGGCGATTCCACGCGAAAAGCCGAGGAGCGCGCCGCAAGCCGTACCGAAGCGAACCGCTATTCCATCGCGCTCGAACTGCAAGCCGATTGCTATGCCGGCGTTTGGGCGGCGCATGCGGCGCAAGTATCGGGCGGCAAGGTGGCGCTGGAACCGGGCGACCTGCAGGAGGGATTGCGCGCGGCCGCCGCGGTCGGCGACGACACCCTGCAAAAACAAACGCAGGGACGGGTGGTGCCGGACAGTTTCACCCATGGCACATCGGCGCAGCGGCAGCACTGGCTGGAACAGGGTTATTCCAGCGGCGATCCCAAAGCCTGCGACACGTTCGGCAGCGGTCGCTGAATTCACACCCCTTATGCAGCTAGGATTAGCGCGCAACACGACGCCCCAAGCTTATACGGGCTATCATCCGAGCCGAGTGAGCCTCGTTTGGTAGGAAGAGCGATCGATGTTTGTTCTCCACGCAACTCGCGGATGCGTGGTGTTCACCGGAATCCAATTCGCCATGACGATGGGATGACGCTTATTTTTTCTTCTCTTTCGCACGGGTGTTTTTCCTCAACCATTCGGCGAATTGCAATTCTGTTAGCTCGCCCGAGGCCAGATCGAGCATCACAAGTACGGCTTCGGCCCTATCCGCGTGCAAACGCGCGCCGTTCATCTGCAAGAAAAGACCGGCAGCGATGAATGCAACGCGCTTGTTGCCATCAACGAACGGGTGGTTCTTAACTACGCCGAACGCGTAGCAAGCAGCCAACCCGCAGACATCGCTCACCGGCTCATATGCCAAGAGGTTCCGCGCCCGAGCCAGCGCGGAATCCAGCAAACCGGAATCGCGAAGCCCCTCTGCGCCGCCATGCTCTTTGAGGCTTTCATCGTGGAGAAGTTCGAGCGCCGCTCGGGAGACCCAAATGGGCTCGCTCACTTCGCAAGGGCTCGAAGCGTGTCGCGATATTCTTTCGCGAATTCGCGGCCTTCTTCGAGTTGACGTGCGACCTCGGGGTCGTAGGGCGTGATCCGGAACCCGTCCGGCGTCTCCGAAACAATCAGCGTATCGCCCTTTGCCACTTTCAGCGCGGTTAGAAGCTCCTTGGGCAAAATCACACCCAGCGAATTTCCGATTTGGGCGATCTTGAGCGAAATGGTCATGGCGCCACCTAATGTTATAACTTATATTATAACATAGGCCGAACCCAATCAAGGGCGCTCCTTATTCCGGTGCGAGCGTCACTTTGATGCCGTCGGTGGAGGCGTTGACGGGGATCTGGCAGGAGAGGCGCGAATTGGGCTCGACGGCCAATGCCATGTCGAGCATGTCGGTCTCTTCCGGTGACGGGGACTTGAGTTTCTCGTACCAGCCGTCTTCGACATAGACATGGCAGGTGGCGCAGGCGCAGGCCCCGCCGCATTCCGCGGTGATCGGCAGGCCCGCATCGCGCAAAGCCTCCATCACCGTCCAGCCTTCCGTCCCTTCAAGGACGTGCTCGACGCCTTTGCGGTCGCGCGCGATGATTTTCATACTGGACGCTTACGCTACCCCGAGCTTCTTCTGCAAGGACGAGGACGACGTCGTGTATTGGAAGCGCAGCTTCTCGTTTGGCCGGCAGATATGGAACGCCGCCTGCGCCATCAGCGCCGCTTCGTGGAAGCCCGACAGGATGAGTTTCAATTTGCCGGCATAGGAATTGATGTCGCCGATGGCGAAAATCCCCGGCGTCGTGCTTTCGAATTTCGCGGTGTCCACCGGAATCAGATTCTCGTGCAGATTGAGTCCGAAATTGGCGATCGGTCCGAGCTTGATGGTGAGGCCGAAGAACGGAAGAAACGCATTGGCGCTCTGCTGCCATTCCTTCTTGTCGGCGCCGGCCAGCGTAACCGCTTCAAGCTGACCGTCATCGCCATGCAGCGCTTTCACGCTGGCGACGTGAAAATCGATTCGCCCCTCATTCACCAGCTCGCGCATGCGATTGACGCTGTGCTGGGCGGCGCGGAAACCGTCGCGGTGATGCACCAGCGTCAGCCGTTTCGCAATCGGCGCAAGGTTGATCGTCCAATCGAGCGCCGAATCCCCGCCCCCCGCGATCAGCACATCACGGCCACGGAGCTGTTCCATCTTGCGCACGGCATAGAAGACCGATTTGCCTTCATAGGCTTCGATTCCCACAATCGGCGGGCGCTTCGGAACAAAGCTGCCGCCCCCCGCCGCGATCACCACGACGGGCGCGACCAGCGTTGTGCCCGCATCGGTCGATAGCTGCCAGCGGCCATCGACAAGCTTGGTCAGCGCAGCGGCCATTTCGCCGAAATGGAATTGCGCATGAAACGGCTTGATCTGCGTCAGCAGCCGGTCCGTCAGCTCCTGCCCGGTGAGAACGGGTATGCCGGGGATGTCATAGATCGGTTTTTCCGGATAGAGCTCGGTGCATTGCCCGCCGGGACGGTCGAGGATATCGACGAGATGGCATTTCAAATCGAGCAGACCGAGCTCGAACACGGCGAAGAGCCCAATCGGACCTGCTCCGATGATGATGACATCGGTTTCGAGTGACGACGCCTCGGCAGCACGCGTTGCGGTCATATCGTTCATTCTACAAACTTTTTATGTGTGAGGCGGCAAACTATCGTATATATATGTAAAAATATTCCGGCCTGCAACCGTCCGGGCTTAGAGGGACGCGGGATTTTAGCGCCGGTTCTTGAGAAATTGCTCGATGAAAAGATAGACCGCGGCCGATGTGGTTTTCAGCTGCTCCAGGGCGGGGAGCACGGCTGGTCTCTCGCTGCCGGCTTTTTCGGCCTCGGCGGCGGCATTTCCCAACGCAAAGGCGCCAATCCCGCGCGCGGCGCCTTTCAGAGTGTGGGTGGTTTCGCGCCAGGATTTCGCATCGGCCTCACCCATCGCGACAGCTTCAAGCCGCTCCATCATCTCGCGGCACTGGTTCGCGAAAAGCTGCAGGATCTCTTCATTGAGGACGCCATCGCCGCCGGTATAGCGGTTCAGATGTTCGATATCGACGGGCTGTTCTGTTCGGGCCATGGCCGTGCTTCTTTGGCGCCGGCCCATAGTGCCGCCAGTCTTTCAAGGCCACGTTAACGAGGATCGTCTATCCTTCGCTTAACGTGCGCCGGCCCTTTTCGGTCAGCTTGCAGACCAGCCAATCCGGCTTCAGCGGGTTGCCGAACCAGGGCTCGGCCCAGCCATGCGCGATGCAGGCGCGCACCAAAGCGGGGTGGACATGCTGACCGTCTCTATCGAACAAGGGCAGCTTGCCGCCGGCTTGAGCAAGGCCGCGAAGCAGGTAGCTCCGCTGCGCCGCGTTGGGACGGCCTGTTTGGGATTCGCCCCCGTCGCATGGCTCGCGCGTACTGGATTGCGCGTCCTCAACCCGTCCCAGCTCGGCCATTTCCCACCTTTTTCATTGCTTCAAGACATAGAACTCCTGTTGAATGCCGTCGAGCGGGAGACTTTCCGATTTGCGGGCGCCGCTTTCAGGCCCCGATCGATCCCTCAATTCCGGCGGGGAAGAGCCCTGCCCAGGGCACACAGGGTCAGGCCATGGTGAGTTTGAGAGCCCAAATCATTGGGGATGAGAAGGACTCCGCCCCCGCGAAGGACGTCCACCATGATGTCCACCACATTGATGAGGCGCCCGAACGCGTGGCTCCGGCGCAACCCGAAGCGCCCCGCCGCGGAGCGGGCATGCTCGTCTTCGCCGGAATCATGGCCGCCTTTTGGGCCGGCGCGGCTTGCGCCTATCTGTGGGGTTATTTCGGCGTGCAGGGCTTGGCGCGGTTCGATCCGCAGATCCTTTCCTTCATCGCCATCGTCACCTTCCTTCCGCCCCTTCTCATCGTCGCATCGGCTTACGCACTGGCGCGCGCTCAAACGCTCAGCGACTCGGCCCGGTATCTTGCCGACGTTTCCGATCGTCTGACCTCAACCGACGAGAATGCGGTTCAGAGCGCCCAACGTTTGGGCCGGGCGGTGCGCCGCGAGCTCGACGCGTTGTCCTCCGGGCTCGACGGCGCTTTTGGACGCATGCGCGCATTGGAAACGGCGCTCGAAGATCGCATCGCCCAACTCGACGAAGCCGGCGCCCGCGCTGCCGTCAAGGCGGAGACGATTGCCCAGCGGCTCCATGCCGAAAGCGAAGGCATCGATGATCTCGCCGGCCGGCTCGATGAGGTTTCCGCGCGCGCGGCAGAGCTTCTGGCCGGAAGGACCGCACAGCTCAAGGCGATCATCGAAGCGGCAGGCGGCGAGCTGAGAGCTGCGGGCCAGACACTGGATTCCCAGGTCCACCATTTCCGCGACGCCGCGGAGAGGGCCGCCAATGCGCCCCAAATCGCCGCCCTCGAGCTCGACCGTCAGGCCAAGCAGATCGAGACCGTCGGCGATGCCGCCGCTTCGCGTGCGGAATTCGTGTTGGCGCGCCAGGAACGCCAGCGGATTGCGATGAATGAATTGCTCACGCGGCTGAAAGAAGAGGCCGATGCCTTTCAAAGCGTGCTGGACGCCCAACGCGGTGCGGCGGAGAAAGCGGCAGTGACTCTTGCCGGGCAGGCGCAGCGTCTGGACGACCTCACCGATTCCGGCTTGCGCCGTATCGATGCGGCGATGACGACGAGCGCGGCGCGCTCGGCGCAGCTTGCCTCCGGCTTCGTCAAGGATGCCGAAGCCGTGAAGGAAACCTCCGATAATGCCGCGGCCGGGATTTCGCGGCTGATCGAAGCATTACGGGAAGCAGCCGTCAGCGCCCAAGCCCTGATCGCCGACAGCACCGCCGAGGCCAAGCGGCGCTCGGTGGATTTCGTCGGCGAGGCAATGGGACAATGCGACCTGCTCCTGCGCGCTGCTTCTTCGGTTGCGGAAGAGGCCGAGAAGGCGCGGGCGGTGCTCGTGCGCACGACCGAGGAGGCCGAGCGTCATATCCTCAAGATCCCCGGCGTGGCGGCGCAGGAAGCGCAGCGGGTGCGCGACACCTTGCGCAGCGAGACCGAGCAGATGCTCGATATTACCGCTCGTGCGATAACCACCCTTCAAGCGCGCAGCAGCCGGCGCGCCTCGGAAGAGCCGGTTTCAAAACCGAGTGGCGAGGCGCCACCCGCCGAGAGTGCCGGCGAAGGATTGCGCGGCCTCGCGCGGCGCATCACCGGTGCCAGACGCCGCAACGAAGATCGCCCCACCCCGCGCATAAAAGGAAGCTACGAGCTCTCCGAGGTCCTTGCCGCGGCCGAAGCAGGCGTTAAGCCGGGACCCAAGGCCGGGGACACCGCGGCGCTGGCGGCGCTGCAAGCGGCGCTCGCCGATCTTGCCGGCGATCTGGACGATCTCGCCGGCGAAACCG
>JAXDMY010000028.1:0-2611 GCA_034665805.1 Alphaproteobacteria bacterium | reverse complement strand
GACCAGGGTCGCATCGGGCTTCCACATATGCATGGTGCCGGCGAAGTCCTGCGTCGTGTAGATCTTGATATAATCGACGCCGTGCAATTTCGCCTCGCGCACGGCCGCGCGCGCCAGAAGCGGCCCGTTGATGTTCTTGCTTTCGGTAAAACTGTCGTAGAAGCGCCCCTCCGCGGGGTCCGTGTAGTAATTGGTCGCGCGCGGATTGAGCGATTGCCCGACGACCTGCATGCGCGGACCTTGGAGGCGGCCATTGTTGATCTCGTCGCGCAGATCGACCGTGTTCCATCCGCCGCGCGAATCCATGTCGAGGACCGTGGTGAAACCGGCACCGAGATCGGTCTGCGCATTGGCAAGGGCGATCAGCGCGCGCTGTGTCGGTGTGTTGCCGCCCGTGACCACATGAACATGGGCGTCGATCATACCGGGCATGACCGTCGCATTGCTCAGATCGATGACCTGTGTGCCGGCGGGGATCTGCACCGCGGGGCCGACATCGGTAATGCGGTCGCCCTTTATCAGCACGATCTGGTTGTTCAGCATGGTGCCGGCGCGGGAATCGAACAACCGGCCGGCGCGAATGGCGACGACCTGGTTTGGGGAAACGAGGAACTTACCGGTCAGCTGCGAATAGGCGGGCGTGGTTGCGGAGCCCGCCATCATGGCCACGAACAATGCGATCAGTTTGCCTTGCCAACGCATGAAATCCTCCCCTGAGCGATTATTTGTTTCCCCTATCCTACACCCATTCAACGCTTCTGGTTGAGAAGGATGTCCTTATAAAGCTTTGTCCATTTGGCGCTTTCGTCCATATATTTCGGCACATCCAGGAAAGAGAGCTGCACATCTTTCGGCAGAACCGGGTATTTCACATTGGTCGGAACATTGTCGTGCTCGGCCAAAATCTTCTGCCCGTCCGAAAGGAGAAAATCGATGAACAGCATGGCCGCATAGGGATGCGTCGCGTGGCTGGCCATGCCGACGCCCGCCGCAAAGGCGAATGCCGGCGCGATGTCGAGCTGATCGATCGGCGCCCCCGCGCGCTTCAACGGCCCGACCTCGTGATGATAGACCGTGAGCGCGATCGGCACTTCGCCCGACGCCACCAGATTCGCCATCAGCGTGTGGCCCTTGCGCACCGAGATGCCGTTCTTCGCCACGATGTCGCGAAACAGCTTTACGGCCTTTTCCTCGCCCAGCGCTCCCGACAGCGCCATCAGCCAATTGTTGTCGTCCGCCTCGATGGCGAGCTTTCCCTTCCATTTCGGGTCGAGCAGGTCTTCGTAGCGCTTCGGCCGGTCTGCTCTCTTGATCAGATTGGTGTTGTAGGCGCCGGTGAAAACGACCAGACGCGACGGCAGCCAAGGTGCCCCTGGGATGATGGTTCCAGGCATGAGATCAGCGCGCATCGGCGTTTCGATTCCTTGCAGCAGTTTCTCGCGATCCAGCGGCACGATCTGCGGCGCAGCGGTTTCCGCCACATCGACGGTGAACCGTCCGCCGCGCGCTTCGGTCACGATCCGCTGCAGGATTTCTTCGGAGCCGCCGCGCCAGAGCACGACCTTGACGCCATATTTCTTCTCGAAGGCCGCGCCAACCGCATTCATGTGCTCGGCGATCGCGGAAGAATAGAGGTTGAGCATGCCCTCTTTCTTGGCGCCCGCGATCAAACGCGCGGTGCGATCCGGTCCGGTGAGATGCGCGGGATCCGCTGCAGCTTGCGCACGCACACTCCACGGAATCAGGTTCAGCGCTGCCGCCGCCGTGGCACTGCGGAGAAGGAATCTGCGCTCGATCTCGAACATGATCTATCCTCTACTCCCTCTCCCCCATCGGGGGAGAGGGTAGGGTGAGGGGGAAACTCTACGCTGCTTTGGGCGGCAAATCGGCAAGTTCCTTCTGATAGGCGTCTTCCATGCGTGGTGTCATGCCGTGCCGCGCCAGCGCATCTTCGAACGTGCTGCGAATTTGCTGCGTTTCATCCGCGTAGTCGATCTGGTCGCCTCCGACGCGCCGGCTGATCCAGGCGGTCGGCACGCCCTGGGAATTGCGGATCAACGCCACCTCGTGCTTGAAAGCGAGATAGCGCGCCGGCGTGGGTCCTGAATTGAAATGCTGATGGAAGAATTTGTTCGGCGGCACGATCAGCGTCCCCACCTGCCAATCGTAACGCTTGGGCTCTTCGCCCTCGGCCCACATCAGCGAATAGCCCTCCCCCGAAAGGATGATCACATGCGCCGATGGCCCATGCGCGTGCGCCTTCTTGTAGGTGCCGACCGGGAATTGCGAGATGTGGCTCGACATCGATCCCTTGGCCATGTTGAAGCGGATATGGCCGCCGCCCGCGCCGCGCTCCTTGGCCGAGATCAGCGGCAAGTTCACCGCATCGGGGACGAAATTGGTCGGCAGCAGGAAGCCCTTGGGCTCGGTCTTCGGCGTGAAATAATCGGGTTCGCCGGCAAAGCGGTTCTTGAAATCATAGGGCGTGTTGAAGACGAAATTCGCATCGTCATAGAGATTCATCACCGCCGGGCCGTTGGTCACCGCAACATAACGGACGGGCGCCTGGCCAGAGCCGTTGAAATGCTGGTGCCAGCAATTCAAGGGAATC
>JAXDMY010000027.1:0-2700 GCA_034665805.1 Alphaproteobacteria bacterium | reverse complement strand
GTCGCGCTCAGTTCATTGACGGTCGCCATCGGTGGTATCCTTAAGGTTTGATTTTGTTGACGATTTCGCCGCGGCGTGCCTCCAGGGGTGTCGGGGCCGCAGACGAGCGGGCTTATAGCCGCAGAGGCGCGAAAAGACAAGAAAGCCGATGAAAATAGGGGTTTAACCGCCTCGGGAAGGGTTCGGGGCTAGCTGCCCGCGCCGCCACCGAGCTTGGCCTCCAAGACCGCGATGCGGGCCTTGAGCGCCTCGTTTTCCTCGCGCGCCAGCCGCGCCATCTCCTTCACGGCCTCGAAATCCTCGCGCTGCACAACGTCCAGCTCGCGCAGCACGCGCTCGGCCTGCGTCTTCAAGAGGGTGTCGAACTCGCGCCGCACGCCGCCGGCCACGCCCGCGGCATCATTCATCAGCCGCGCGACCTCATCGAAGAAGCGGTTGCTGGTCTGGGTCATGGCTTGTCTCCGGGCGCGCCTGCGTTGTTCAGCAAGACAATGGCGATTGAGGCGCGTCGCGGCAAGAGCGGCGCTTACCTCGCCGCAATGGCATTCTTGTCCGGCCCATTGGGCTCGATCGACCGCGAATGTTTATCTTGACATGTTTAGTTTTCGTAGATTTACTAAACTAGCTTCGGCCCCGAACTGACCCATTCAAGAGGTCGAGCGGTGCGGAAGGGAAACGCCAACCGGATCGTCACGCATAGCGGTTCTTTTGCGCTTGAACAGGTTCGCGAATGCGAGCCTGAGCGGCCGCGCGCGCCGGTCCAACAGGAGAACCTCTCATGAAGAGACTCTTCGCGGGCGCTTTTGCGCTTGCTGCCGTCGCGCTTGCCCCAAACATCGCCCAGGCTCAATCCAAATCGCTCACCTTATGCTGGGCCGCCTGGGACCCGGCCAACGCGTTGGTCGAATTGTCGAAAGACTTCACCACCAAGACCGGCATTGCGATGAAGTTCGAGTTCGTGCCCTGGCCGAACTTCGCCGACCGCTTTCTCAACGAGCTGAACTCGAAGGGGCGCCTCTGCGATCTCATGATCGGCGACAGCCAATGGATCGGCGGCTCCGCCGAGAACGGCCACTACGTCAAGCTCAACGACTTCTTCGCCAAGGAAGGCATCAAGATGGATGACTTCATGCCGGCGACGGTGTTGGGCTATTCCGAATGGCCGAAGGGCACGCCGAACTACTGGGCCCTGCCGGCCATGGGCGACGCCAATGCCTGGACCTATCGCAAGGACTGGTTCTCGCGGCCCGAAATCCAATCCGAGTTCAAGAAAAAGTACGGCCGCGATCTCGCGCCGCCCAAGACGCAGACCGAGCTCAAGCAGATCGCTGAATTCTTCCAGGGCCGCGAGATCAACGGCAAGAAAGTGTACGGCGCCGCGATCTTCACCGAGCGCGGCTCGGAAGGAATCACGATGGGGGTTACCAACGCCCTCTATCCGTTCGGTTTCAAGTATGAGGATCCAAAAAAGCCCTATCAGATGGAAGGTTTCGTCAACTCTGACGGCGCCGTGAAGGGCCTCGAGTTCTACAAGTCACTCTACAAGTGCTGCACACCACCCGGCTACACCAACGCCTACATGCAGGAGGGCCTCGACGCCTTCAAATCCGGCCAAGTGGCCATGCAGATGAACTGGTTCGCCTTCTTCCCCGGTCTTTACAAGGACGAGAATGTCGGCGGAGACAAGATCGGCTTCTTCGTCAATCCAGGCGAGGTTGGGCACGGTTCGCAGCTCGGCGGCCAAGGCATATCGGTCGTATCGTACTCGCCGAACCGAAACGAGGCGCTGCAGTATATCAAGTGGTTTGCCAGCCTCGACGTGCAGAAGAAGTGGTGGTCGCTCGGCGGTTATAGCTGCCACAAGGGCGTCCTTAACGACCCCGGCTTCGTCAAAACCGCGCCATTTGCCGCGGACTTCCTGACCGCAATGGGCGAGGTTACCGATTTCTGGGCGGAGCCCTCCTATGCGCAGTTGCTCCTAGCGATGCAGAAGCGCGTGCATGACTACGTCGTGGCCGACAAGGGCACGGCCAGAGAAGCCCTCGACCTCCTGATCAAGGATTGGCAGAAGGTCTTCAAGGACGACGGCAAGATTTGACCGCCACGCGGTTCCGCCGTCACGCTCTATCTCCTGCGCGCGGGCGCTCGCAGGAGATTTCTCGGGCTCAGACGGAGCAGAACGGGTTCAGGATGAACGACATGCGCCACGATCTCTCTCTTGTGCAACGCGCCGCACACGCAGTCCCCGGGAGTCTCAATCGGCGCGTCCGCGGCCTGTCGGATCGAGCGATCGCGTGGCTGTTCATCACGCCCACAATCGTGCTGCTGCTCGCGATCAATATCTTCCCATTGATATGGACGATATGGCTTTCATTCACCAACTACCGTGCCAATCGGCCAAATGCCCCGGTCCGCGCCATCGGCATCGACAATTACCATTCCATCCTGACCGACCCGGATATCTGGGCGGCGATGCAGGCAACCGCCCATTTCGTTTTTTGGACGATCGTGCTGCAGACGCTGATCGGGTTCTCGCTTGCCTATCTGATCGATCGCAAGTTCCGTGGTCATGGTTTCTGGACCACCATCATCCTGATCCCGATGATGCTGTCGCCGGCCGTCGTCGGAAATTTTTGGAAGTTCCTCTACGAACCTCAGATCGGGCTTTTCAACTACGCGGTCGGCTTCGTTGCCGGGATC
>JAXDMY010000026.1:0-8585 GCA_034665805.1 Alphaproteobacteria bacterium | reverse complement strand
CCCCCCGAGGAAGGCGAGTTCACCCGCGCCAAGACTCAGCTCGTCGCCGAATATACCTATCAGCACGACAACCAATATCTGATGGCGCAGGATTACGGCACGGCGCTTTCCATCGGCCTGACCATCGAGGATGTCGAAGATTGGCCGAACCGCATCCGCGCGGTGCAGGCTGCCGACGTGCGCAAGGCGGCGCAAACCTATCTCGTCAAAGAGGAGTCGGTGACCGGACGGATGTCGCCGAAAACCGGACCATGATCACGCGTCTTGCCGCATCGGCGCTCATCGCGCTGCTTATCCCGGCCGCCGCCAACGCCATCACCGTGAAAACGGTGCAAGGTCCCACAGGGGTCGAGACCTGGCTTTCGGAGGAGCACGCGCTCCCCATGATCGCGGTCAATATCTCGCTGCCCGCGGGCTCCGCCTATGATCCGCCCGACAAGCCCGGACTTGCCGACATGATGGCCTCGCTGCTTGACGAAGGCGCGGGCGATCTGGCGTCGGACGCCTTCAAGCAGGCTTTGGAAACGCGCGCCATCCGGCTCACCGCGTCCGCCGAACGCGATTATGTCGTGGTCACCTTGACCACGCTCAAAGAAAATGCCGACGAAGCCTTCCGGCTTGCTGCGCTCGCGCTCGGCCATCCGCGTTTCGATCCCGAAGCGGTGGAGCGGATCCGCGTTGCGCTGCTGGCGTCACTGAAACAGGACGACGAGGACCCTGCCAAGGTCGCGGTCAAGGCTTGGTATGCCGCCTATTTCGGCGCGCATCCTTACGCGCATCCGACCACCGGTACGCCGGCCGGCATTGCCGCCATCAAGGCCGCCGACATCAAGAATTTTGCCGCCGATCATCTGGTGCGCGGCGGCATCAAGGTGGCGGTCTCGGGCGACATCAGCGAAACCCAGCTCAAGAAATATCTGCAGCAGGTCTTTCTATCGCTCCCCGCCAAATCCGTGGCCGTCGTGGCCAAACCAACAGATGCCGGCAAGCCCGCCTCGCATACCATCGTGCGCAACGAAGCCGCCCCGGTGGCTGTGTTCGGCTCGCCAGGTCCCATGCGGGCCGATCCCGATTACATCCCCGCTTTCGTCGCCAATTACATATTGGGCGGAGGAAGCTTCTCGGCCCGCCTCATGGATCAGGTGCGCGACAAACGCGGGCTCACCTACGGAATCTACACCCAGATCAATGATTCCCGCGCTGCTTCGATTGTTGTCGGCCAGGTCCAGAGCGACAAGGGCAAGATCCTCACCGCCATCGACGTGACCAAATCGGAGATGGCGCATTTCGCCAAGGACGGCGCCACGGTGAAGGAATTGACCGATGCGAAGACCTTTCTCACCGGCTCCTTCCCGCTGACCCTGGATTCGAACGCCAAGATCGCCCGCACCTTGAGCGCCTATCAGCGCTCGGGCCTCTCGGCCGATTATGTCGAGAAACGCAACGGCATGATCCAGGCCGTGACGCTGGCCAAGGTCAACGAGATGGCGAAGAAATATTTCGATCCCGACCGCCTGGTGATCGTCATCGCCGGAACCCCCGCGATCGGGGCGGCACAGCAAAAACCCGCAGCCGCAGCCAACGCCGCCCCGGCACCGGCGCGTTAGACTCCCAAATTCACCATGGCAGGGCCTTCATCCTTGATCCGTGCGGATACACCCACAGCTGCAAACCGCACATGTCCGAGAGCTTTCGAAGCTTCGGTGCGGCCTTCGCGGAACGACATGCAAGGTCTGTGAGTGGCATGGGACAGAAATACGGCAAACCGGATTCCATACCAACAGCAGCACGGTTTCCATACCAACACCGTACCAACAATTTTGCCGTGTAGCGGTGTTCCGCGATATTCAGCTATGTGCAGGATAACTGATTCAATTCAATGCGTTGTGTCACATTTCGTGATTTTTCCAGCACTCTGAAAAAGTGATGATGGTGCCCAGGGGCGGGATTGAACCACCGACACGTGGATTTTCAGTCCACTGCTCTACCACTGAGCTACCTGGGCAAAGGTCACAAAACGCGGCCCGGACTTGTAGAAGACGAGCAGCCCCCCTGTCCAGCCGAGGCCCCCACCCGCTCGCGCGCTTGCGCTTGCGCTCGCGACCTCCCCACAAGGGGGAGGTGAAGTAGAAAAATGAGTTTTGAGCATTCTCAACCCGAAACGATCCTAGAAAAGGCGTTCAGTGCCTGACGGGTGAGCCGCCGCCCTCCCCATCCGGGCCTTCGCCTTCGCCCGCGGCCTCTTCGCTCTCGTCGCCGGTTTCCACCGCGGGAATCGCGTAATTGCCCTTCAGCCAACGTCCGAGATCCACATCGGCGCAGCGCCTGGAGCAGAAGGGGCGGAAACGCTTCTCCGCTTCTTCCTCGCCAAGAGCACGGCGGCAAATCGGGCAGTTGCGCGAATGGGTCATCTCATCATCACGCCGATTCAACTCAAGGTTTCCACATCGAAATTCTCGCGCCGCTGCTCGGTGTTGGCTTCAAACCGAATCCGCGCCACGCCCCGGCGCGCCAGCGCGGAACGGATCTCGTCTTCATGGGCCGCCAGCCAGCGGACCATCACGGGCGCCGCGCGCAGCACGATTTCTTTTCCCGGAGCGGCCGCCGCCGCGCGCTCGACCCGGCGCATCATCTCCACCGCAACCGTCTCCACCGTCTTGCGCCGTCCATGGCCGTCGCAGCGCCGGCAATCCTCGGTCAGCCGTGTCGCCAAGGGATCGCGCACGCGCTTGCGCGTCATCTCGACAAGACCGAATTCCGACATGCCGAGAATCTGACTCGGCACCCGGCCCTTGGCACAGGCGAGATTCAGCGCCTCCAGCACCCGTTTGATGTTCGCTTCTTGGCCAAGGTGAATGAAATCGATCACGATCAACCCCCCTACCCCTCTGAGGCGCAATTGCCGGCCGATGGTTTCGGCGGCTTCGAGATTGACCTTCAGGCTGGTCTCCTCCAGACCGCCCGCTTCGATATAGCTTCCCGAATTGACGTCGATCGCGGTGAGCGCCTCGGTCGCTTCGATGGTGATCCAGCCGCCGGAGAGCAAAGGCACGCGGGGCTGCACGAGAAGCGCGATTTCGTCCTCGATGCCCCAGGCTTCGAACAAGGGCGTGCGGCTCTCGTGGAAATGGATGCGGGGGAGCAGCTCGGGCATCGCCCGCCCGGCATAGCCGCGCGCCACGGCAACCGCGTCGCGGTCGTCAATCAGCACGCGGCCGACGCTTGAATCCACCTCATCGCGCAAGGCCCGCTCGACGGGACCGAGATCCATATGCAGAATCGCCGGACTTGCGGCGCTTTTGCGCTCTCGCGCGATGCCGCTCCAGGCCGTGCAGAGCCGCGCTGCATCCTCGCGCAGCTCGGATATGCTTGTGCCGATGGCCGCGGTGCGCAGGATGTAGCCGGCCCCGGCAATGAGTTCGCCCGTCTTGTCGTTTCCGAAATCTTGCACAATTTGCGTCAGGCGCGCGCGCTCCGTCTCGTCCTCGATGCGCCGCGAAAGCGCGACCCCCGGCGAATTCGCCACCAGGATGAGCAACCGCCCCGGTATCGTGATGTTGGCGGAAAGCCGCGCGCCCTTTTCGGCGATCGGGTCCTTCACCACCTGGACCACGATTTCGTCGCCTTCGCGCACGAAATCGGAGATGCGAAGCTGACGGTCCTCATCTGTGTACGGATCATCACGGAAGATGGCGGTGCGGGGCCTGGCTTCCCGCGCGGCAAGAAACCCGGCGCGGTCGAGGCCGACATTGACGAAAGCGGCCTGCATCGCGGGCAGCACGCGCTGTACCCGGCCCAGAATGATATCGCCCACGATACTGCGCGAGCCGGCGGCGGCGCGATCGCGGCTGCGGCCCGGCATTTCCTCGAAACCGACCGTGCGTTCGAGCCAAAGCTGATCCAGAACGCCGTCTTCCATGACCGCGACACGCACTTCGCCCGCTCCGGCGTTGATCAACACATCTCTGGGCATGAGGGCTCCCTTTCGGGCAATCTAGCGGGAAATAATTGCTCGCGCGCGGCATAACTCCGTTTGAATCTACACGCCGCAAACCGCTAATATACGCAAGAGCCGCGACAATCACGCAGACGGCTCACCAATGTGGAGGAAATTCTCCACCGCAAATTCGGGGAATCACAATGCCGATGTCGCATCGCCGCACACTTGCCGCTTCTGTGTTTTTTTTGGGATTTGCCTTCTCGACATCTGAGGCGCTGGCCGAAGGGCCGCAATTCAAGGTCGATCCTTCCTGGCCCAAGCAGCTGCCCAACAATTGGATCATGGGCCAGGTCGGCGGCATGACGGTGGACGCGCAAGACCATATCTGGGTCCTGCAGCGGCCGCGCTCGCTGACCAAGGACGAGGCGGGCGCCGCACAGAACCCGCCGGTTTCCCAATGCTGCGTTCCCGCGCCCCCGGTGATGGAGTTCGATGCCGCAGGCAATTTCATGAAGGGCTGGGGTGGACCGGGCGAAGGTTATGACTGGCCGGACCAGGAACATGCGCTGCGCCTCGACGGGAAGGGCAACATCTTCCTCGCCGGCAATGGCGCCAAGGACCAGATGCTTCTGAAATTCACCACCGAAGGCAAATTCGTCAAACAGCTCGGCAAGAACGCCATGCCCTTCGGCAGCAAGGACACCAACAGCGTCGGCCGGGTCGCGGATGTGTTCTTCGATGCGCCCGCCAATGAGCTGTATCTCGCCGATGGCTATGGCAATCACCGGGTGATGGTGATCAATGCCGACACTCTGGGCTTCAAACGGATGTGGGGCGCCTATGGCAAACCGGCATCGGACGAAAACATCCCGATGTACAATCCCGCATCCGCGCAGTTCGCCAACCCGGTGCATTGCGTGAAGATCGCGAGCGACGGCCTGGTCTATGTCTGCGACCGCTCCAACAACCGCATCCAGGTGTTCCAGAAGAACGGCACATTCGTGAAGGAATTCGTCTACGACAAGGACACCAAACAGTCCGGCTCGACCTGGGACATCCAGCTTTGGCCCGATAAGAACAACACCTATCTCCTGGTGGCCGACGGCACGAACAATTTTGTGCGCGTGATCCGCCGCTCCGATGGGCAGGTGATGAACAGTTTCGGCCATGGCGGCCGCCAGCCGGGCCAATTCCACTGGGTGCATGTGATGGCAGTCGACACCAAAGGCAACCTGTACACCGGCGAAGTCGACACGGGTAAGAGAATCCAGAAATTCACGCCGAGCATGGCGCCGTAGGATTGGCGCGGGGAAAGACGGCACAGCATGATGCTATTGCCGCTACACATTTCGGGAGGCATCGATGAGGAATCACTTTAAAGCTTTTCTGCTTGGCCTAAGCGCCGCACTTGTTCTGGCATCTTCTTTGCCGGCGGCGGCCGAGGGACCGGAGTTCAAGGTCGATCCCTTCTGGCCCAAGCAGCTTCCCAACAATTGGATCATCGGCCAGATCGGCGGCATGAACGTGGACGCGCAGGACCATATTTGGGTGTTCCAGCGCCCGCGCTCGCTTAAGGATGTCGATCTCGCCGCCACCAAGCATTCCAAATGCTGTCAGGCCGCACCTTCGGTGATCGAATTCGACAGCGGCGGCAATGTGGTGTCGTCCTGGGGCGGCCCGGGCTACAACCCCGACTGGCCGGACACCGAGCACGGCATCTTCGTCGATGCGAAGAACAATGTCTGGCTGACCGGCAGCGGCAATAAGGACGGCACGCTGCTGAAGTTCACGCGCGACGGCAAGTTCCTCACCAAGTTCGGCAAGCAAGGCCCGATCGCCGGCAGCCAGGACACCAATTCGCTGGGCGGCACAGCTAGCATCGCGCTCGACACGCAGGCCAATGAGCTGTTTTTTTCCGACGGCTATTTCAACCACCGCATTGTCGTGCTCGACGCCGACACGCTCGGCTTCAAGCGCATGTGGGGCGCCTATGGCAAAACCCCGACGGATTTGAAAATCCCCAACTACAATCCCAAATCGGAGCAGTTCGCCAACCCCGTGCACTGCGTGCGGATCGCCAATGATGGCCTCGTCTATGTCTGCGACCGCACCAATGACCGCATCCAAGTGTTCCAGAAGAACGGCAGTTTCGTGAAGGAATTCCCGATCCGGCCGGAGACGCGCGGCACGGGATCATCCTACGATCTCGCCTTCTGGCCGGACCGCAACCAGACCTATCTGATCATCGCCGACGGCGCCGATGGCGAAGCGGTCATCGTGCGGCGCAGCGACGGGCAAGAGGTCGGCGCTTTCGGCCATTACGGCAAACAGGTGGGCCAGTTCCACAACATCCACCAGATCGTCAGCGACTCGAAGGGCAATATCTATACCGGCGAAGTCGATGTCGGCATGCGGGTGCAGAAGTTCACGCCCAACCGAGCGCCGGCGAAGTAGGACGTCGTCATTCACGCAAAGGGAGGGGAATTCATACCGAATGGATCCCCTTCCCTCACCTCGCTGCGCTCGGCTCGCCGGGGATGACAGTTTTGGGGTGGCGTTAGCGTGGGTAGCCGGAGCCGTTGAGCAATGACACGGTCTCGTACAATGGCAGGCCGACGACATTGCTATAGGAACCGTTGATGAAGCGCACAAAGGCTTCCGCGCGGCCCTGGATCGCATAGCCACCGGCTTTCCCCTCGCCTTCCGCGCTCGCGAGATAATCGGCGATCTCGGCCGAGGTGAGGACCTTGAAGGCGACGCGCGTGGTGACGATGCGCGTGCGCAATGGCGAGCCGGGCGCGGCCAGTGCCAGCGCGGTCAGGACCTGATGCCGGCGGCCGGACAGCAGCTTTAAGCAGCGTTCCACCTCATCGGCATCAACCGCTTTGGGCAGTATCCGCCGCCCCAGGGCGACGACCGTGTCGGCGGCAAGAATCAGCACGCCTACTTCACCCTCCCCTTGAGGGAGGGTCGAACCGCGCAGCGGTTCGGGGAGGGGCTCGCGGTTCCCATCTCCCCTCCCCGAAATCTTTTTCTCGCTAGCGCTCGAAACAGATTTCGACCCTCCCTCAAGGGGAGGGTTGAAAAACATGTTCGCCACGGCTTGGGCTTTAAGCGTCGCCATGCGCAGGACATAGAGGCGCGGCAGTTCGGACTTTAACGGCGTTTCATCGATTTCCGGCGCCATGATGCGGGCGGGCACGATGCCGGCTTGCGCGAGCAGGCCGGCGCGCCTCGGGCTGGCGCTCGCCAAAACAAGGGGAAGGGCTTTCGCAGCGGCCACGGGCGTGGCGCTTGGTCTATTTGAAGCGATAGGTGATGCGGCCCTTGGTGAGGTCATAGGGCGTCATCTCGACCAGAACCTTATCTCCCACCAGCACGCGAATGCGGTTCTTACGCATCTTGCCTGCGGTGTGGGCGATAATCTCATGCCCATTCTCGAGCTTGACTCGGAAGGTGGCGTTGGGAAGCAGCTCCGAGACGGTCCCCGGAAACTCGAGCAATTCTTCTTTGGCCATTCGGGTCCTGTGTCAGCATATCGGGCCGCGGGAGCATGCACTTGGGAAGGCGAAAATCAAGCGTCCGGCGGCCTAAGCTTTCAGATAAAGCGCCGATATCAGTGTGAAGATGCGCCGCGCCGTGTCGAAATCCATCTCGATCTTGCCGTTGAGGCGGTCGCGCAGGAGGTGCGAGCCATCGTCATGCAGCCCGCGCCGCCCCATGTCGATGGCCTCGATCCGCGAAGGGGGAGCCTCGCGAATGGCGGCATAATAGGTCTGGCAGAGTTGATGGTAGTCCTTGAGCACCCGGCGAAACGGCGTGAGCGAAAGGAAGATGCGCCGGTGCTCGCTCTCATCATGCAGCCTCACATCCAGGATCAGACGGTCATCGGCGGCGGCGAGAATGAGATGATAGGGCCCGCCGGGAGAACCCTTGGGCTCGAAACGATTCTCTTCGAGGATGTCGTGGATGGCGATGTGCTTTTCCTGCTCGATCTCGGGCGAATGCCGCCCGATGCCCTCGCCCAGTCTGATGCTGACGATGCGGAAAGAGGAGTTCGATGCCGCGGTGATGACTCCCTCCGCCCTATTTACGGTTGAGCCGGATGGCGATGGAGCGGCCATGCGCGCCCAGGCCTTCGGCCCCAGCGAGCGTAAGAGCGGCGGGCCCGAGCCGCGACAGCGCCTCGGCGTCGCAGGCGAGGACGCTGGTGCGCTTGAGGAAATCCAGGACCGACAGGCCCGACGAGAACCGCGCCGTGCGCGAGGTCGGCAGCACATGGTTTGGCCCGGCGATGTAGTCGCCGATGGCTTCGGGCGTGTGGCGGCCAAGAAACACCGCGCCGGCATGTTTGACGCGGGCGAAAAACGCGCCCGGATCGGCGGTGGCGATTTCCAGATGCTCGGGCGCGATTGCGTCCACCAGGGCGAGCGCATCCTCGAGCTTGCTCACCACGATGATGGCGCCGTGTTCTATCCACGAGCGCGCGGCAATGTCGCGGCGGGGAAGCACGGCGAGCTGGCGTTCCACCTCGGCGGCCACGGAATCGGCGAACGCGGCGTCGTCGGTGATCAGGACCGATTGCGAAGAGGAATCATGTTCGGCCTGCGAGAGCAGATCGGCTGCAATCCAGGCCGGATCGTTG
>JAXDMY010000025.1:0-18639 GCA_034665805.1 Alphaproteobacteria bacterium | reverse complement strand
TCGAAGCCAAGATGCGCGAGATCGTGGCCCGGGACCTGCCGACCAAACGCACCGTCTGGCCGCGCGATGAAGCGATCCGGCACTTCGAAGAAATCGGCGAGCACTACAAGGCGGAGCTGATCCGCGACCTGCCGACCGGCGACGAGATCACAATCTATTATCATGGCGACTGGCACGATCTCTGCCGCGGGCCCCATTTCGCCTCTACGGGGCGAATCGGCCAGGGCTTCAAGCTCACCAAGATCGCCGGCGCCTATTGGCGGGGCGATGCCAGGAATGCGCAGTTGCAGCGCATCTATGGCACCGCCTGGCGCGACGAGAAGGAGCTGGAGGCCTATCTCAAGCGCATCGAAGAAGCGGAGAAGCGCGACCATCGCAAATTGGGGCGCGAGATGGACCTCTTCCATATGCAGGAAGAGGCAGTGGGCCAGGTGTTCTGGCATCCCAAAGGCTATGCGCTCTACCACACACTGGAAGACTATATCCGGCGCAAGCTGGGCAGATCCGGCTACCAGGAGGTGAAGACGCCGCTCCTGATCGACCGCAAGCTCTGGGAGCTATCGGGCCATTGGGAGAATTACCGGGCCAACATGTTCGTCGCCGAGGTCGAAGACGAAGCCAAGACCCTTGCGGTCAAGCCGATGAATTGCCCGGGCCATGTGCAGATCTTCAAGCAGGGCACCAAGTCCTATCGCGAGCTGCCATTGCGGCTGGCGGAGTTCGGCTCCTGTCACCGCTACGAGCCGTCGGGCGCGCTGCACGGCATCATGCGGGTGCGCGCCTTCACCCAGGACGACGCGCATATCTTCTGTACCCATGAGCAGATCACCGGCGAAACCATCGCCTTCTGCAAATTGCTGATGGAGGTCTATCGCGATCTCGGCTTCGAGGATGTGCGGGTGAAGCTGGCGACTCGGCCGGACAACCGCATCGGCAGCGACGTCATCTGGCAGTTGGCCGAACAAGCGCTTGAAGCGGCGACCAAAGCGGCGGGCCTCGAATACCACCTCAATCCCGGCGAGGGGGCGTTTTACGGTCCCAAGCTCGAATTCGTGCTGCGCGACTCCATCGGCCGCGACTGGCAATGCGGCACGCTTCAAGTCGACTTCAACACCGCCGAGCGCCTTGGCGCCTCCTACATCGCCGAGGATGGCGCCAAGCACGCGCCCGTGATGCTGCATCGCGCGGTTCTAGGTTCCATGGAGCGCTTCGTCGGCGTCTTGATCGAGCATTACGCTGGAAAGTTCCCGCTTTGGCTTGCGCCGGTCCAGGCCGTCGTTACGACGGTGGTCTCGGACGCCGATTCCTACGCAACAGAGGCCGCCGAAGCGCTGAAAGCGGCAGGCATCAGGGTCGAAACCGATCTTCGTAACGAAAAAATCAACTATAAAGTGCGCGAGCATTCCCTGGCCAAGGTCCCCTATTTGCTGGTCGTGGGACGGCGGGAAGCGGAAAATCGTACCGTTACGGTGCGAAAACTGGGGACCGAGGCGCAAGAAAACCTTGCGTTAAGCGCCGCCGTTCATATGCTTAAGGGGGAAGCGGCGCCACCGGACCTCCGGTGACCGCCGCTTTCATCTCGCGTATGAAGCCAACCGGCCTCGGACGCTTGCTCATTAGAGGGACGCCGCGCAAATCCTCATGGAAACCTCGTCGCGGCCTCCCTTACGACGAGCAATGCGTCGGGCCTTTTAAAGGGAGCCAGTCATAATCAGGAAACCGACCCAACAGACGCCGCCGTCCAAAGACGGTCCGCGTGTCAATGAAGAGATTACCTCGAACACCATCCTCTTGATCGGTGCCGAGGGCGAGAAGATGGGCCCGATCGGACTCGACGAGGCCCTCGCAATGGCGGAGGAAAAAGGCTTCGACCTTGTCGAAGTTTCGCCGGGCGCAAAGCCTCCCGTCGTCAAGATGATGGACTACGGGAAATACAAATACGAACAGCAGAAGAAAGCCGCCGAAGCGCGCAAGCGTCAGAAGGTCATCGAGATCAAGGAGATCAAGATGCGCCCGTCGATCGACGTTCACGACTACGAGGTGAAGATGCGCTCGATGAAGCGGTTTTTCGACGATGGGGACAAGGTCAAGGTGACGTTGCGTTTCCGGGGCCGCGAGATGGCGCACCAGAATATCGGCATGGAGCTGCTCACCCGCATCCAGAAGGAAACCGACGGCTTCGCCAAGATCGAGCAATATCCCAAACTCGAAGGACGCCAGATGATGATGGTGCTGGCCCCGCGCTAGACGAGGCACGACCAACGCAGGGAGAGATCAGGGGGAAAACGGCGCGATCTGCGGCCGGTTGTAATAGGCTTGGTGGAATCGCGCGTAGATGAGGTGCCGCTTATGCCGGATTTCAAACTCCCGTTGTCGGGGAACGTTACCCAGACAATCAATCCCTGGACGGTGTTCTTCAATCCGATCGGAAGCCAAATCGGCCTGGTCAACGTCAACCTTGGAAACTCGTCCAATCCCGCTGTCGAGGAACAGGTGATCTCGGACGTGGCGAGCTATGGCAAGCAGCTCGGCCGGATCGAGGACGTGCTCGTCGTGCTGCTGGCGCATTTGCGGCCCAAGCGCGCACTGACAAAAGCCGAAAACAAAGCGATCATCGATCTCAAGCGGATGATCGAGGACATCCAGGACGTCAAGGAAAGGCATTCCGCGGAAGCTGCGTCCAGCACCTGACGTCAACTCGCCGCCGCATGCAGGCAGCGCTGCAGCATCTCCGGATCGATATTGCCGCCGGATAGCACAATGGCAATCGTCTTGCAGCGCGCATCGAATGCGCCGGAGAGAATTGCCGCGAGGGCAGCAGCACCACCCGGCTCCACCACGAGCTTGAGCTTCATCGCCGCAAAACCGACCGCTGCCATCAGCGCGGCATCATCGACCACGACGCCGCCGGCGCCGCACGCTTTCAGGATGGCGAACGGGATGATCCCGGGTGCCGGCGAGGTCAGCGCATCGGCGATGGTGTCGCGCGTGCCCGCCGCGGCGATTCGCTTGCCCGCTTCCAGCGAGAGCCGCGTCCCGTCATAGCCCTCAGGTTCCGCGGTGAAGACCCGCGTCGTCGGGCTCGCGCCGTGCAACGCCAGCGCGACGCCCGAGGAAAGACCGCCGCCGCTGCAAGGAACGAGAACCGCCTCCAGCGCCACGCCGAGCGCCGCAGCTTGGCCTGCGATTTCGAGCCCCACGGTGCCCTGTCCTGCCACGATGTGAGGATCGTCGAATGACGGTACAACGACCGCGCCCTTCTCCGCCGCGATGCGGTCCGCGATGGCTTCGCGCTTCTCCAACTTGCGGTCATAGGGAACCACCACTGCGCCGAGCGCGCGCGTGCTCTGGGTCTTGATGCGCGGCGCGTCCGCGGGCATGACGATGGTGGCCGGGATGTCGAGCAGCGCCGCGGCGGCGGCAATTCCTTGGGCGTGATTGCCCGATGAGAACGCGACGACTCCGAGGCGCCGCTCCGCCGGCGATAGCTGCACCAGCCGGTTATAGGCGCCGCGAAATTTGAACGAGCCCGTGCGCTGCAAGGTCTCAAGCTTGAGGAAAACCCGCCCGCCCGTGCGTTCCGAAAGCGCCGGGCTTTCCACAAAAGGAGTCGCGACGGCAACGCCGGCCAGACGTTCGGCCGCCGCCTTCACATCGTCGAAACTGGGAATCGATTGAGGCCTCTCGCTCATCCGGGCATTGTAGCCTAGTGTCGTGGTTTCGAAGTTCGCCACATTCCTATATCGATCTCTTAGCGAACTTCTAAACCAAAAACGACGCGAGGAATCAATACGTTGCTAGTGTCCTTTCGATTCCGAAATTCGCCAAAAGGCGATATCGAGATGTTGCGAATTTCGGAATCGGAACGCTAGATGCGTCTTGCCATGATCGCCCTGTATTTCGGATTGTTCGCTGCCGCCGCACAGGCAGCGCCGAACGTCCTCGTCTCGATCAAACCGCTGCATTCCATCGTGGCCGCCGTGATGGAGGGCGTGGCCACGCCTGAACTGTTGCTGGCGGGCGCCGCCAGCCCGCATTCCTATGCTCTCAAACCCTCCGATGCCCGCAAGATCGCCCGCGCGGAGGTGATCTTCTGGACCGGCCCGGTCCTCGAGACCTTCCTTGCAACGCCCCTCGCGACTCTCGGCCGCAGGGCGCGCGTCGTCGCGCTTAGCGATGCGGAAGGGGTGATCCGTCTGCCGGCACGAAAAGGCGGCGTATGGGAAGCCGATGAGGATGACGATCCCTTGGGGGGCATCGACGGCCATGTCTGGCTCGACCCGCGCAACGCCATTGCGATGGCAGGCGACATCGCGCGCATCCTTGGCGCCGCGGACGCTTCCCACGCAAGACTTTACGCCGCCAATTCGCAAGCATTCGGCGAGCGTGTCATGCGCCTGGATGCGCAGCTCGTCCGCGAGCTTGAGCCCATTCGCCCCTCTCCCTATCTGCTCTTCCACGACGCCTTCCACTATTTCGAAGCACGTTATGGGCTTTCGCCGATGGGCGCGGTGACGGTCGCATCCGACCGGCCGCCCGGCGTGCGGCGCGTGGAAATCTTGCGTGCGAGAATCAAAGCCGCGGGGGCGATTTGCGTCTTCTCCACGCCGCAATTCTCGCCGCGCCTGCTGCCCGCTTTGACCCAAGGCTCGGCTGCGAGAAGCGCGGTGCTAGACGATTTGGGGACGGACATCCCCCCGGGCCCCGGGCTTTACGAGGCGCTGCTGGTCCGAATCTCCGAACAGCTTCGGTCCTGCCTCAATCGCCGTACATAAAATCTTAGAATGCGGCGAAATATCCTTCCCGCCGTCCGCCCAGTGAGGCTATATGGGGCGGCTGCGGCCGGGTCATAGGTTTTCTCTGCCGCTCCTCAATACGCAATTCGATTGTTCGTTTTCCCGCGGGAAGCGTCGCATGCTGAGAGCATATCAGCAGCAGAACGGCGGCCTTAAAGCCGTGACCATTGGCGAGGAGGAATCCATCCCGCCAAACGCCATCTGGCTTGACCTGTTGAATCCCACGCTGGAAGAACGGCGCAAGGTCGACCGGGCGCTCGGCCTGGAAATGCCCACACGCGCCGACATGGAAGAGATCGAGATCTCCAGCCGCCTTTATCAGGAGGATAGCACCCTCTTCATGACCGCGATGATCATGGCGCAGGCGGAGACCGAACTTCCGACCGCCGATGCGGTCACCTTCGTGCAGACTCCGGATCGCCTCGTCACCATTCGCTATATCGATCCACAGCCTTTCCGCACTTTCGCCTTGCGGTGCGAACGCGCGGTGGTCAACGCCAATCGCGCCGATCTGGTCCTGATGCAGCTTCTGGATGCCATTGTCGACCGCATGGCAGACATCCTGGAAAAAACCGGCGCGGACGTCGAAAATATTTCGGCGGATGTCTTCTCGACGACAACCCACAAAATGGGAAAGCGGGACTTTCAGAGCATATTGCGCATGCTCGGCCAGAAACACGGCCTTACCTCAAAGATGCGCGAAAGCTTGCTCACCATCATGCGGATGTTGACCTTCCTCACCCAGTCCATGGACAACAAACAGCACAAGGATGTGCGCGCGCATCTCAAGACGCTGGTGCGCGACGTACAATCGCTGCAGGACCACGCCACCTTCGTGGCGACGAAGGTGAGCTATCTGCAGGACGGCACGTTGGGCCTCATCAACAACGAGCAGAACAACATCATCAAGATCATGTCGGTGGCCTCGATCGTGTTTCTGCCGCCGACCTTGTTCGCTTCGATCTGGGGCATGAACTTCCATCACATGCCGGAGCTCGATGAGACCTGGGCCTATCCATTCGCGCTGGTGATCATCATCATTTCCGGCATCCTTCCCTACGTCTATTTCAAGCGCCGCGGCTGGCTCTAAGCGGCAATGCTCAGCGCGGTTCGCATCGACCTTCTTGGTGCGGGACGGTAATAGATTTCCGATGACGTCCACTGATTCCACCAGTCCGCATTCGGGTCGGGACCGCCCCTTTCTGGGGATCGCCTGCAAAGTCGCCGCGACTCTGTTCTTCGCGCTGATGTTCGCCGCCATTCGATGGCTCGGCCCCTATTTCCCACTCGGGGAGATCGTGTTCTTCCGCAGCGTCCTGGGATTGCCGGTGATCGTCGTCGCGGCCTTCCTCACCGGGGGCCCCGCGTTGCTTTCCACCCGAAGGATCGACAGCCACGCCCTGCGTTCGATCGCGGGCACGATCTCCATGTTCTGCAATTTCGCGGCCTATATTTTCCTCCCTTTGGCGGACGCCACGGCGATCGGCTTCGCCGCCCCCCTGTTCGTCGTGATTCTCGCCGCCCTCGTGCTGGCGGAGCGGGTCCACGCCTATCGGTGGAGCGCGGTCGTTCTGGGTTTCATAGGCGTGCTGGTCATTGCAGGCCCCGAAGGCGGCGTCTCGCGAAGCGCGCTGTATGGAGCCCTCTTCGCGCTGGCGGGGGCGGGTCTTACGGCCGTGGCCATGATCTTCCTCCGCCGCATGAGCGCGCACGAGCATTCCATCACGATCGCGTTCTACTTCATGCTGACAAGCGCGGCCGTGGCTTTGATGACCGCTATTTTGGGTTGGAACATTCCCACTGGGCAGCAAGCCCTGGTGCTCATCCTCACGGGTCTGGCGGGAGGCGCCGGACAGTTGTTCCTCAGCTTTTCCTATCGCTTCAGCGAGGCCTCGGCCCTGGCGCCCTTCGATTATGCGGCGATGATCTGGGCGGTGACGCTGGGCTATTTCCTGTTCGGCGAATTGCCGACGCCTCAGGTCTGGCTCGGCGGCCTCATCGTGATCGCGGCGGGACTGCTGATCCTATGGCGCGAGCGCAGGCTTGGACGCGACCGTGCGCTATCCTCGCCTGCCCTATAGGCGCTTGCCGTAAATGGCCAGGCCGTCGCCGTCATCGTGCCAATCGGGGATTTCGGCGAGCAAGCGATAGCCTTGCGCCAGATAGAACCCCCGCGCCGCGCTGTAGTCCGGCCGCGTCGACGTTTCGGCAATGAGCATGACGCCACCCATAGCCCGCACAGCCTCTTCCGTCGCCGCCTGCAGACGCTTGCCCAGTCCCGACCGGTGCGCGTTCGGATCGACCGCGATCCAATAAAGCTCCCAACGTCCGGCCGTGGCTTCAATGGGACCAAAACAGGTGTAGCCGTCCACGCCGTTCGCACCGTCGGCCAACAGAAAATGATAGCCCGAGGCCTCCGCGCCCTTGGCGAGATTCTCTTCGATCAGCTCGCGGGCAATCGCGACTTCGGCATTGTTGAACACCCCAGTCAGCCGCACCAGCCGCTCGACCTCAGCCACATCCGCCGCTCGGGGCCGGTCGCGGAACATGTCAGCCGTGAAGGGCGGCGCGGATGATGTCTTCGATGACGGAGGCATAGGCAATGCCCACTTGCTCGCAGGCGGCCGCGACGCCCGCGTCGGGTTCCAGGCAGGGATTGGGATTGATCTCGAGAATATAGGGCTGCCCTTCCGCGTCGACGCGGAAATCCACCCTTGCATAGCCGCTGAGCCCGAACACTTCCCAGCACTGCTTCGACAATTGTTCGAGCGTGCGGTCCAAAGCAGGTTCGCGCGCGCGCCAATCGAACACCCGCATGGTGTCGCTGTATTCCACGCAGTTCTCATCCCATTTGGCGGCGTAGCCGATGATTCGCGGCCGTCCCTCAACCCATTTGTCGAACATCATCTCACCGATGGGGAGCACAAAGGGCGCGCCGTCCCGCTCGATGAGCGCGACGTTGAACTCGCGCCCATCGATAAAGCGCTCGGCGAACCAGCGGCCGCCATAGCGCGCAGCCGAGGCTTGCGCGCGAGCGGCCACCGCTTCCCGGCCGCTGACCACCGAATCGTCGTCGAGGCCGAGGGAGGCATCCTCGGTCGCCGACTTCACGATCCAGCGGCCCTCGCCGATGTTGCGCCAATGCGGCGGCTCAGACCATCCAGGCGTTGGCAGCTCCGCTCCCGTCATGATTCGCTTGGCCAGCACTTTGTCGCCGCATGCCGCGAGGGAAGCGGCACTGCCTCCGGTGAATGGCACACCCAATTGCGCGAGCATGGCGGGCGCTAGCGAGGCATGAAGGCCGCGTCCCCAGACGGTTTCCACCAGATTGAAGACAAGGTCGGCGCATTCGCGCGCGATCAGCCCTTCGAGGTGGGCCAAATCCGGTGCGAAGGCGGCAAGGGAAACTTCATGATTGAGTCTCGTGAGGGTCGCCTCGATCGCCTTCGCTTGCTCGAGCGTATCCAGATCGTCCGGCGGCGCATCCGGCGGCACATCGGAATGGAGAACGAGAATCTTCATGATTCGGAGTGTAGCAGTCTCAACATTGGAGTCTACGCGGCAGCTTTTCGCGCCGCCAATTCGGGATGCCGCTTCAGAAGGGATTCGAGGATAAGGCCTATCAGGTCCTGATAGCTCAGGCCCCTAAAGCCTGCGAGAAAGCAAAGATCGGAATGCTCCGGATTGAGACCGGCCAGCGGATTGACCTCGACGAATTGCGGCCGGCCGGCCGAATCACTGCGTATGTCGATTCGGCCGCCATCGCGGCAACGGAGCACGCGCCAGGCTTTCAGCGCGACTGCGGCCGCGGCGTCACTTTCGGCATCCTCGACGAGCCGATAGACGACGTTCTCATCGCAGCGCTCCTTGTTCTCGAAACCGTAATCGGATCCCGCCGCCCTGCCGGTGGGCGCGATCTCAAGCACGCCGAGCACGCGCGCATCCTCACCGGTGCCGGTGATGCCGACGGTGAATTCGCGCCCCGGCAGATAGGTCTCCACCAGGACCGGCTGGCGGAACCGAGCCAGAAGCTGGTGTGCCACTTCGCGCAGAGCCGCCGCGTCGCTCACCCGTGAGCGCGCGTTCACGCCCTTGCCGGAGCCTTCGGCGATGGGTTTGACGAACAGCGGATAGGCGAGCTCGACCGCTGCGATGTCGGCGGCGCGTTCGATCACCGCAAAGGGCGCCGTCGGCACGCCCGCGGCGCTCACGATGTGCTTGGTCCAGGCCTTGTCGAGCGACACCGCCAAGGTCAGCGCGTCGGAGAACACGAACGGTATCCCATGCGCCTCGAGCAAGGCCGGCACCTGTGCCTCTCGCGCATAGCCCGCCAAGCCCTCGCAAATGTTGAAGATGGCGTCCCACCCTTCGCCGGCAGCGAGTCTCTGCGTCAGCGCGCGGACATGGCCGATGCGAACCGGCTCATGGCCAAGTCCCGCCAGCGCCCGGCAGATCGCGGCGATGGTGATTTCCGCATCAAACTCGGCGCTGTCCTCCTCGCTCATTCCCTTGGCGAGGTAGTCAGCCCTAAGATCGTAGGTCACCCCGATACGCATTTTTCCTTAACCGTCATGGCCGGAACAGGTCGGTCATCCAGCTAGCCCGCGCGACCGCGGCCCATGAGCTTGTTATCGAGTCCCGGCCAGACGACGCATCATCACTCTGCCGCGAGAGGCACCGGCTTGTCACGACCCAGCATGCCGTCGGGATCGGGATAGCGGTAGACCTTGCCCTCGAAATTGCGCAGCAGCAGGTCGTCGCCGTCCCGCCCTACGACCGCATCGGGGGCCATCAAGATCTTGCCTCCGCCGCCGGGTGCATCGACCACGAACATCGGCGTGGCGTAGCCCGTGGTATGGCCACGCAGCGCGTCGATGATTTCCAATCCTGTCTCGACCGAGGTGCGGAAATGCCCCGACCCTTTGATCGGATCGCACTGATACAAATAATACGGCTTGACCCGGCGCATCAGCAGTCCGTGCATCAAAGGCTTCATCACCGCGATATCGTCATTGATGCCTTTGAGCAGCACGGTTTGCGAACCCAGCGGAATGCCTGCGTCGGCCAGCCGCGCAGTCGATTCAGAAACCTCCGGCGTCAGCTCTTTGGGATGAGTAAAATGAATGCTCATCCATAAGGGGTGATGCTTCTTGAGCATCTTCACCAGATCCTTGGTGATGCGCTGGGGAAGCACAGCTGGGATCTTGCTGCCGATGCGTAAGAATTCGATGTGCCGAATCGCCCGCAACCGGCCTAACAAATAATCGAGCTTGTCGTCGCCGATGGTGAGCGGATCGCCGCCCGAGAGCAGCACGTCGCGGACCTCGGTATGCTCTTCGAGGTAATCGAGCGCCAATTCCCAATTGCGGACGTTGAACTGATATTCGCCGCCCGGATTGCCGACCAGGCGCGAGCGCGTGCAATAGCGGCAATAGGTCGAGCAGGTTCCGGTGGTGAGGAATAGCACGCGGTCGGGATAGCGATGCACCAGGCCCGGCACCACGGTGTCGTGGTCCTCGCCCAAGGGATCGTCTTCCTCGCCGGGAAGCCGGACATATTCGTCGCCCACCATGATGTGCGTGCGGCGAAGCGGCTCCGTCGCGTCGGTTGGATCCATCAGGCTGGCGTAATAGGGGGTAATGCCGACCGGAAGCGAGCCGGTATGCCCGGCGACCGCGGCCCGCTCATCGGCGGAGAGCACAAAGATACGCTCAAGCTCGTTCAGCGTGCGGACGCGGCTGCGCATCTGCCAGCGCCAATCGTTCCATTCGGCGGTGGAGGTGTCGGGATAGAAGTGGCGATAAAAGGCCCGCGCGTCGCGATTGACGGGGAAGCTGAGTGCTTTCTTCCTGGCGGGTGCCTCGATCTGTGCTGTTGCGGTAAGCGTTTGTAACGGTGTCTTGGAAACGGCGGTCGGTAATCGCTCGCGCCGCGATGGAGGACGTAGATCGCGTCCTCGCAAGAGCTGGAGATTCATCGGTGTCTCATGTCGCTCTTCATAACCGAACCTCGACGCCCCCTATGGCTACGCCCATCAAACGGTCCAGCGCCAGTTAGGTTTAGAGGGGTTTTTACATTCGTCAAGAGAAAAGCCCTGCGAATACTGTGAAGGAAAGTGGGAGTTCAAATATACGGGCCGGAAAACGTCGACAATTATTGAACATCTCAAAAGAAAAACGAAAGCCTGCCAAGTAATGTAAGGCGAACACCCCCGGGGGGCGGTCAAGAGAGATGAAGGGTTTCGCAAGCAAACGCGAAGGGCTGCTCTCCACCAAGCCTTGCATGAGTTGCGCGTGAGAGGCCGGGCTCATGTTCTGGCGCGAGTGCGGACTGTCATCGCAAAGTCATCGATGACTCCATCGCCGCGATGTGCGGAGCCAAGAAACGTGATGGCATCGGCGCATCACGTTGGGGATGAGCGGCCAATCGTCCGCCGCAATCGGCCGCAGACTCACATTTTGCGAATTTGGCCGCGACTCACTTTGCGCCGGGAACGACCCGATAGAGTGTGATCCGAGTCTTGCGGCCTCGCGAATAGTTGAGGCCGTCGATCTCCTCCAACGCATCGGCGCGCGCGCCCCCCTTCTCCACTGCGCCGAGAAATCCACCGCGCTGATCCTCCGCAACCAGCGCCAGACCTCCCGACGATGCGGCGGCTCGGCCGGCCTCGGGTCCATCGTCAAGCCGAGTCTGCGTTCCGAGCAGGAATGCGATGCTGGGCTCGGCATAGCCGGCCGTCGCTACCGGCGGGTCCTTGGGCTCGGCGTGGCGGGCGACGGCTTGAGCCAGCCGCGGCGATATCCACAACTCGGTCAGCCGGGGAACGGTGAGAAATCCCGCGACCGCATACAGAATGACGGCACTGAGCGAAGCCAACGCAAAACCGCGGTAAAATCGGCGCGCCAGCATTTGTGGGATCGCGGCCAGCACGGCCAGGCCCGAAAGGCCCGCCGCGCAGATGAGCCACCAAGGAGAGCCTGTCCCGAATCGCTCTGGTGTCCAAGCAACGACAACGGCAAGCGCGAGCCCCACCATGACATAGAGCGCGAGAGAGACGTGCCGGGCGATGCGCTGCGTTTTCGATTCGCTATGTACATCGGAGGTCAGCCACAGCGCGCACAAAGCGGCAAGCGCCGGATAGGCGGGCAACACGTAATGGGGAAGCTTGGTCGGCGCCAATTCGAAAATCAGCCATGTCGCCGCCGCCCAAGCGAGAAGATAACGCACCGCCGGCTCGCGCCTATGCGCGATGCCGTAGACGATGCCGGGCAACAGCAGCAGACTCCCCGGCCAGAAGGTGAGATTCGCAAGCGCCGTGTAATAGCCGGGAGGCGCGCCATGGGTTTCCTGCCCGCCGGCAAGTTTCTGGGCGAAATCCTGACCGAGCGATTTTTCGAAGAAGAGACCGTGGCTCGCCAGACCGATGGCGATCAGCCATGGCAGGACGATCGCCAGCGCGACCACGAGGCCAGGGCCGGCATGCAGACGCGGCAGCCAGCGCCAATCGCGGTCCCAGACGATGATGACGGCTACGCTTGCCAGGCAGACCGCGCCGATCACCGGGCCCTTGACGAGCGTGCCCAGCCCGAACGCGGCCCAACCCATAAGCGCGACCGTCAAACCCGGTGCCGGGGCCGCGCCCGGCGCACGGGCGCTGAGATAGAAGCGCATGATAACGGCCTGCGCCACCACAGTGGAGGCCAGAAGAACAGCATCCGTCTTGGCGATTTTCGCTTCGGACATCAGAAGCGTGGAGAGACCCAAAATGAGCCCCGCGAAGTATGCGGCTTCGACGCCGGCGAATGCCCGCATCAGCCAGAACGTCGCCGCCACGGCCCCCAGCGCACCCAAAAGCGACGGCACGCGATAGGTCCAGATCTGATCGCGCGGGCCGCTGCCCAGCACGGCGGTCGATACGGCTTGCAGCCAATAGATGCCGACGGGCTTCTCGTATCGCGCCTCTTCGCCGAGCCGGATGTCGACGAAATCGCGCGTCTCGAGCATCTGTTTGGTCGCCTGGGCAAAGCGGCTTTCGTCGCGGTCCAGCGGCGGCAGGGTGAAAAACCCGGGAAGCCAGGCCACCACGCATATGAACAGCAGCATCGCCATAGGATGCCGGCTGAGATAGGCGGGAAGATGTTTATCGGCCACTACTGTCCCGATTCCAAAATTCGCCCCATTTCGATATCGGCCTTTCGCGAATTTCGGAATCGCAAGGACACTAGCGATTCCTTGTTTCTAGTGTCGTTTTGGTTTCGAAGTTCGCCGACAACCCGATATCAACAATAAAGCGAACTTCGAAACACTAGCCTGTTTCTCACCGTGACCCGCCTGTATAAGGCCCGCGCCCGAAACCGAAAAGCGCACCCTTCGCGAATGACCGATTCCGTCCAGATCTCCGTCGTCGTGCCCGTCAAGGACGAGGCCGGCAATGTCGCGCCGCTGGCGCGGGAGATCGCGGCCGCGCTTGAGGGCGAGCGATTCGAGATCATCTTCGTCGACGACGGATCGGGCGATACGACCGTCGCGGAGCTGCTCTCCCTGCGCGGCCAAATCCCGTTGCGCGTTCTCGTGCACGGGAAAAATCTCGGCCAGAGCCGGGCCTTGCGCACCGGCGTGCGCGCGGCCAAGGCGCCGGTGGTGATCACCCTGGACGGGGACGGGCAAAACAATCCCGCCGATATTCCCAAGCTCGTCGCGGCTTTTCGCGGCGCCGCCACGGACCCCGCCTTCGGGATGATGGCCGGCGAGCGCACCAAACGTGAGGACAGCTGGAAGAAGCGCGTCGCCTCGCGCTACGGCAACGGCATCCGGCGTTGGCTGTTGTCCGACAATGCCAAGGATACCGGGTGCGGTCTGAAAGTCTTTCGCCGCGACGCGTTCCTCGCTTTGCCCTATTTCGATCACATGCACCGCTATCTCATCACGCTGATGTTGCGCGAGGGCCATGAAGTGCGCTTCATGCCGGTGGGTCACCGGCCGCGCGGCGCGGGGCGCTCCAAATATGGCGTGTGGGATCGGCTTGCGGTCGGCATATCCGATCTTCTGGGCGTGATGTGGCTGAAGCGCCGCTTCAAGGGGCCCGACACGCCGAAGGAATTGTGATGACGCAAATGTTTCGGTGGCTGACCGTCGATCATGTCTGGCTGATGGTGGGTTTTCTCGGGCAGGCGCTGTTCGCCTCCCGCTTCATCATCCAATGGTTCAGAAGCGAGCAGGTCGGCCGCAGCGTCATTCCGCTCTCGTTCTGGTATTGCAGCCTCTCGGGCGGCATGGTGCTTCTTGCCTATGCGCTTTATAAGATGGACCCGGTGTTCATCACCGGCCAGGCGACCGGCCTTTTCGTCTATTCGCGCAACCTCTATCTGATCTTCCGGGAAAAAAAGGGCGCGCACCCCAAGATCGAGGTCGAAATCCCGCGACGGTGAGACGGCGCTCCGGGCTTGCGCGCTTACCGGACCCCACGCTGCCGGACCCCGCGCTTGCTGGAAAGAGGCGAGACGCTATAGTCGCGCCCGTTTGTGAGGACAGGTGGCCGAGTGGCTGAAGGCGCACGCTTGGAAAGCGTGTGGACGGGAAACCGTCTCGTGGGTTCGAATCCCACCCTGTCCGCCACAGATAATTGTTTTTCCTATGTAATTTCAACTTCTTCGCTCTCGTTCCCAAAAACGCTCCCTTAAGGGTTGATCGCTTGCGTGTGTTTGGCGCGCCGCGCCCGCGCGGGGCGGGCCCAAATAGGAGGGACCTGCACTGGCCTGAATTCGGTTGGTCAGTTCGAATTGTCGAGTGGAGTGCGCGCTATCTTATCCGGATGATCCCATGCTTCCGGCGTAACGCGGTCGCGCTGCCGAATGTGCCTAATCGCCTTGTAGACCGTTGCAATTACGGCTGGATTGCGCTTTAGCGCGGCGCCAATTGCTCGAGGCCGGCGGCCTTCCAGCGATTCTCCGCCGCTTTGGCGGTGATGAATTTCGCGAACGCATCCGCTTCGTTCTTGGCGGCCGCCGTCTTCACCACCCCCACGTCGTAATTGAGGTATAGCTGCAAGGGTGCCGGCACCGGCCCCGCCAGCACCACGCCGGGCGCAAGCGCTTCGCTGACATTGAAGAAGCCCATCTCATATTCGCCCTTGGCAATGCGCTCGCGTCCGGTTCCGAGGCCGTCCTGCAGCCCCTTGGCTTTGACCGCGTCGAGAAGACCTGCATTGGTCAGGATGTGCTGCGTCTGGGCGCCGCTCGCATTGGGGGTCGTGGGATCGGTGTAGATGACGTTCTTCGCGCCCATCACCGCTTTCTTGAAGGCGGAAACATTGGAGAGGTCGGGTTTGGGCGCACCCTCCTTGATGGCGATGCCGATGCCGGTCCGTGCTAGGCGCGCGCGCGAGCCGGCCTGCAATTTGCCGGTCTCGTCGAATTCCGCCATCGACGGCACGGCGGCAGCGACCACGTCGAATTGGCCGGCCGCGAGATCCTTCGCAACAGTGGCCGGGTTGGTGTTGGTGATGGTCACATGATTGCCGGTCTGTTTGTTGAAGTCCTCTGCCAGGTTGCGCATCGCCACTTGCAGCGCGCCGGCCGCCAGCACTTTGACTTCGGCGGCTTGCACGAGGGTCGCGGAGACGATGAGCGCCATCATGGCGCCGGAAAGTTTCAAAGCCGCGCTGCGCATCATGTCCTCCCGGGATTTGTTGCGTCTAGCGGACCCTAGCACACCGCAGCCGCGCAAGCATCTCAGCCGACATTCTCCAGATGGCCGGTCGATCCGGCCACCGTGACGAAAATATAGCTCCGCCAGTGTCAACCCGGAAGCGCGAAAGCGATGTATCCGGCTCCGTTCCATCTCGACCCACTCCCAATCCGCGATTGCGCCGTCGGAAGCTGGTATTTCGGCCCGTTCAGCGGGTCACCGGACGCAGTTCTCCCGTCGGTTGACGCGTATGGCGGCGCAGCGTGGTTCAACATCGCGCCATTCGCCTTGGTCGAAGCCCGTCAATCATTTGCAGAATGCGCCGGAACAGATCGCGCGGCACCGCAACCTCTCGCCTTTTTCCCTTTGCGCGGTTCGTGCCTCGCGGTTCCCATCGCTATTCACAAACGACGCGCGCAATCATTTTCAGGTATCGCGCTGCAGCTATTGCGTCTCGAGATTGGCCGCCGTGTTTGTAAGCGTTGCGATTGCCTTTAGGCGCGCCCGGATTAGTCCCTCCGTGCATGCGGCAGCGCCTCTTTGCCTTCACAGCTGGGGATTGGCACGGCGTTCCGCGTCGGGTCCGGGCTAGGCAGCGCGGCGCAGCCGCCAGCTGTAGCGGTTGCATCGGATTGTTTGGCTGATTTTGCATTTTCGTTCTCCCCGGCGTGGTGATGGAATTGATCAGCGACAACCGCTTGGCCTCCTTCGTTGACGTGGACGTGCTTGACGATCTGTTCGCGCGGCTGGTGCAACCTCGCCAGCGCCTCCAGCGTAGCCCTGCATGACGATTGCGACTTGAGGGCAAGGCGCCCCCATCCGGGGGGCTAATTGTTGCGCCGACGGGGTGAAGGCGCCGGTCAAACGATTAACCACCCTTCACCCTCCGCTCTTCACGAGCATCTGCAAGCGTGACAAGTTTGAAATTGTCAGGCTGTGTGGGCGAATGAAAACCGAAATCACGCCTTTGATTGTTTGAGACGAGCGATTGAGCCGTGGAAAAAAGGCTGCTGAGCATTCAGGCTGCGCGCGGAATTGCCGCACTGCTGGTCGTATTCTACCACGCGGGCCGCATGATCGCCTTGCCGCAATATACCGGCTACATCCCGCTCTCCGGGTTTTTCAATTTCGGCCATGCGGGTGTGGATTTCTTTTTCGTCCTCAGCGGCTTCATCATTTATTTTGTTCACCACAAGGACATCGGGCGTGCGGATCGGCTGCCGCGATACGCCTGGCGGCGAGCTACCCGCATCTATCCAATTTATTGGATCGTCACAGTCTTGGTTCTCGTGGCTTCAATGGCGCACCCCGAAAGGCCCGACATCGCCCATGTCGCCAAATCGGTGCTACTTTTTCCCGAGAGCGCCGAGCCGATTGTCGGAGTGGCATGGACGCTGAACCATGAAATCGTGTTCTATCTGATGTTCCTGACGCTGATCGTACAGCGTCATCTCGGCATCCTGCTGTTCGCGCTGTGGGCCGCGGTGATCGCGTCATGGCCATTGGGCCTCTTGCCGAACAACTTCGCCTTCGAATTTCTGGCCTCCCCCCAACAATATGGAATTCTTCATGGGAATGGGCGTGGCCTATCTCGTGTTGAATTCCCCGGTGCCGTCCCCGCGACTTCTGGCGTTTCTGGGAGCTTGCGCATTCTTTGCCGTCGGAATGATGGAAAATGCCGGCATCATCCAGGCGCGCACCAATTTGCTGAGCGAAACGCTGTTCGGCGCTTCCGCCGCCACGACGGTTCTTGGTCTCGCGGCAGCGGAGATCGCAGGCCAGCTCACAGCCAGCAAGAGCGCAAGCTTCCTCGGGGAGGCCTCTTACTCCATCTACCTGATACACGTCGCCATCATCGGATGGACCGCGCATGTGCTCCAGATCGCCGGAGTGATAAAAGCGATTCCAGGCTGGGCGGCCATTCTCTTTGTGGCTGCGTGCGCCTTGACGGTAGCACTTCTCCTCTATGACTTTGTCGAGAAACGGGTGCTGACCTGGCTCAACAATTTTGGCCGCAATCACATTTACGGTCCGTTGCGCCAAAGAGAGGCACGAGCTTAGATCGAAGCGTGGTTCAAATCGCTGCTCACCATTTGCGACGTGGGGACATGCGGCCGAACGCGGATTTGAGATAGAGTCATGCAGTGGGTTGAGGCCTTTGGCATGATCCGTAGAGTGGGCAGATCTGTTCATAGCCGGCCCGTTTTCCGCGGTCTGGCGAAGGCCTTGGCCATTCTTATGTGCCTCGCCGGCGCGAACGGCTCCATGGCGTCTTTCGCATTCGCCGCCGCGCCGCAATCCGATGACCCATGGTGGGATTATCAGATCATCATGTGGCAGCCGCACACGCCCGAGCAGAATGCGGCGCTCAAGAATCTGGGGATCACGGCCGGCGAAGTCATCGCCAAGCGCATCGACTTGCCCGCTTCCAGCGGTGCTTCCGTCAGGGAGCAATTGATCGGCGATCAGGCGCCTGACCTGATTGCCAGCAACCTGCCTTGGTATGTCGACAACATCGCGACCGATTTCTACTCGCCCTATCATATGCTGGGCTCAACGGCGGCGTTCGACGAGGCACGCAGACTTTACGAAAAGGACCACGGCGATCCTGCGGCGTTCACGCGCCGGCCGAGCCTCTCGGACGGAGCGTGGCTGGAGCGAATCCGCAGCCGTCTTGTCACGCAGGTGCAGGTTTATCGGCGCTATCGTCCGCTGTTCTACAATCTCGCCGACGAACCGGGAATCGCGGACACCTCTACGTTTTGGGACTTCGATGTCTCCCCCGCTTCGCTCGGCGCAATGCGGATCTGGCTGCGCCAACAATATGGAAGTCTGAGCGCGCTCAACGGCGAGTGGGGAACGGATTTTAGAAGCTGGGACACGGTGTTTCCGGAGACGACCGAACAAGCGACGCGCCGGACGGACGGCAATTTTTCCTCCTGGGCGGATTTCAAGGATTGGATGAATGTGGCTTTTGCCCGAGCCATCAAGACGGGGACGGATGCGATTCACTCCGCGGACCCAAAAGCTTGGCGGCGATAACGGGCGCACAGACACCGGGCTGGGGCGGGTACGACTACGCCTATCTCGCGAACGCCGTCGACCTCATCGAGCCTTATGATCTGGGGGGCAATGTCGATATCGTCCACGCGCTCAA
>JAXDMY010000024.1:0-4596 GCA_034665805.1 Alphaproteobacteria bacterium | reverse complement strand
TGGCGAATCGACCAAAGGAACGCTGCGCTGACTGAGAAGGCCCTTCAACCGCGCCGCCCGGGCCTGCAATCCTTCGCGCTCCACATTGCTCTCTTTCAAATGACGCACCGCGGCCAGCGCGCCGGCGGTGATCGCGGGGGGCAGCGAGGTGGTGAAGATGAAGCCGGACGCGAAGGAACGAACGCAATCGATGATCGCGGTGCTCCCCGTGATGTAACCACCCATCACGCCGAACGCCTTGGCAAGCGTCCCTTCGATAATGTCGACGCGGTGCATCACCCCGTCGCGTTCGGCGACGCCGCCGCCGCGAGGACCATAAAGCCCGACGCCGTGCACCTCATCGAGATAGGTCATTGCGCCGTAGCGCTCCGCGAGATCGCAGATCTTCCCGATCTGCCCGAAATCGCCTTCCATCGAATAGACCGATTCGAAGCAGATGATCTTCGGCGCGTTCGGCGGCGCTGCCTTCAGCAGCTCATCGAGATGAGCCATGTCGTTGTGGCGATAGATGCGTTTTTCCGCCCCCGAATGGCGCATGCCTTCGATCATCGAGGCATGGTTCATCTCGTCGGAGAAGAAGATGCAGCCCGGCAGCAGACGCGCAAGCGTCGACAAAGTCGCTTCGTTCGAGACAAACCCCGAGGTGAACAAGAGAGCCGATTCTTTGCCGTGCAGATCGGCGAGTTCCTTTTCGAGCTCGACATGGAAATGGTTGGTGCCCGAGATGTTCCGTGTGCCGCCGGACCCGGCGCCGGCTTTGTCGATCGCCTCTTTCATCGCCGCCAGCACTTTGGGGTGCTGACCCATGCACAGGTAATCGTTGCTGCACCAGACTGTTATCGGGCGGACACCATTGGCGGTGTGATGCACGGCAGTGGGGAACTGGCCTTGCTGGCGCAGGATATCCGCGAACACCCGATAGCGCCCTTCGCGCTTCAGCTTCGCCAGATTGTCTTTGAAGATATGGCCGTATGCGAACGGCATCTGGTCCCTACTCTCCCCCGGCTCTGCCGATCTTCTATACGGCGGCTCGCAGGGAGAATAGCCCAAGACCGATCATTCGCGCATGCGAATTGTCTCAGGATTGAGACCGGTAACGATGAAATATCGGCGCAGTTGAGAATGACTCGCGACTAGCGCGGGTTTCCGCCTGCGTTAGAGGCGGTAACGGACCTGGTCAAGCCAGAAACGTTCAAGCCGGCGCAAGCTCGTATTGAGGTCCTCGAAGTCCTGTCCGGTGACGTTGCCAACGGCCTCGATGGACTCCAAATGACGATCGAACAACTTTTTCACAATGTCGCGAATCTCGCAGCCCTTTTCGGTCAGGCTGACATGCACCGAGCGGCGGTCCACATCGGAACGTTCGTGATGGATATAGCCGGACTCGACAAGCTTTTTCAGATTGTAGGAGACGTTGGACCCGAGATAGTGACCGCGCGTGCGCAGCTCGCCCGCGGTCAGTTCTTGATCGCCGATGTTGAAAAGCAGCAGCGCTTGCACGCTGTTGACAACGCGTTCGCCGCGACGATCGAGCTCATCCTTGATCACGTCGAGAAGCTGACGGTGCAGCCGCTCCACGAGATTGAGGCTCTCGAGATAGCGGGGTCTCAGCAGATCGGACTCTTCCAGCTTCTCGGCCGTTTGGACTTTAGGCAATGCAGTCATCATCTTCCCCTTTGGGGCCCTACCGCATTGCAGGCTAACAGTTGAGCGTTAATAGCGACTTAGCGCGCCCGTGGCGGTTCTGTCCCAAATTGACCGCTTATGACCAATTCTTGGTCGCCGAGCGTGACAAAAAAGGGCGAAATCGCGGCATCGGAAACCGCCGCCAGCGTCGGGGGCTGCCAATTCGGACGTTCGCCCTTGTCGATCAGCGTGACTCGTACCCCCTCATAGAAATCATGCCCCTTCAGCACCCGATTCGTTAGCCGATATTCCATGCGCATGCAGGAATCGAAATCGAGGCTTCTGCCCTCTCTCATCTGGCGGAACGTCAATTTGAGGCTGGTGGGAGAGTTGGCCGCGAGCAGCGTGGCGGTTTCCTTGCCCCATGTGCCCTCCTTGCCAAGCCTCTCCAGCACGGCTTCCACCGAGGATGCGGAAAACACCCGATCGATTTGCGCGCGATGATCGGCCAAACCTGCCGGGCCGGGGTCTTCCTTCAGGCTTTCAAGCGCGCTGTCCACCGCTTCGCCCTGCTTTAGACGCGGAGCGATGGCGGCAAACTTAGCGGCCGGAATGAAGTGCGTTGCTATTCCGGTATAGACCATATCGGAGGGACCGATGCGGGCACCGGTGAGAGCGAGATACATCCCAAGCTCGCCCGGCAACCGCGGCAGGAAATAACTTCCACCGACGTCTGGAAAGAGTCCGATACCCGCTTCGGGCATGGCGAAGAGCGCGTTCTCGCTCGCCACACGATGCGAGCCGTGGACGGAAACACCGACTCCTCCGCCCATGACAATGCCGTCGATGAGGGCGACATAGGGTTTGGAAAAATGCTTCACCGCGGCGTTCATGCGATATTCGGTGGTGAAGAAGGCTTGCGCCGTGCCGTCGTCCTTCTTGCCCGTTTCATAGATGGCGCGAAGATCGCCGCCCGCGCAGAAGGCGCGACCCGGCACGGCATCGATCAGGACCGCATTCACCCCGGGCTCGCGGGCCCAATCGTGCAATTGCGCCAAAATCGACGCGCACATCCCATGGGTGAGCGCATTGAGCGCTTTGGGCCGATTCAGCGTGATATGGCCAAGAGCCCCTTCGTGGGAGAGGAGAATATCGCGACTATCCATGGACTCAGCCGATGCGGGAACGGCGGACGTTGAAGGCCGGCTCCGAGGCATTATAGTGCCCGAAACTTCATCCTTTTGGCGGGTTCAAATGCCGCATCACTCCCCAGCCTACCCCTCGCTGCGCATGCGCCGGCTGCGCCGGCATGAATGGTCACGCCGTCTGGTGGCGGAGAATTCGCTCAGCGCCTCGGATCTGATCTGGCCGATTTTCCTCGTCGACGGCGAAAACAAACGCGTGGCGATTCCCACGATGCCCGGCGTGGAACGGCTTTCGGTGGATGCGGCGGTCGCGGCTGCGGAAGAGGCGGCAAAGCTCGGCATTCCGGTTATCGCGCTCTTTCCCAATACGCCCGAATCGAAGAAGACGGCTGACGGACGCGAAGCGGAAAATCCCGACAACCTCGTGTGCCGCGGCGTGCGCGCGATCAAGAAAGCCGTGCCGGACATCGGCATCATGTGCGACGTTGCCCTCGATCCCTACACGACGCACGGTCACGACGGCCTTCTGGTTGACGGTCATATCCCCAACGATGCGACCGTCGGAATATTGGTGCGTCAGGCGCTCGTTCAGGCAGACGCCGGCTGCGATATCCTCGCGCCGTCCGACATGATGGACGGGCGCATCGGCGCGATACGAGCCGCGCTGGAAGGCAAAGGACATCAGGACGTCATTCTGCTCGCCTATGCGGCAAAATATGCGTCCGCCTTCTATGGGCCTTTCCGCGATGCGGTGGGTTCCGCCAAGGCGCTGCAGGGCGACAAGCGCACCTATCAGATGGATCCGGCGAACACCGACGAAGCCTTGCGCGAGGTCGCGCTGGATATCGCCGAAGGCGCCGACATGGTGATGGTCAAGCCGGGCCTGCCCTATCTCGATGTGCTTCGGCGGGTCAAAGACAGCTTCGGCATGCCGACGATCGTGTATCAGGTGTCGGGCGAATATTCGATGCTGATGGCGGGAATCGAACGCGGCTGGCTCGATAAGGAACGCGTGATTGGCGAAACCCTCACCGCCTTCAAACGCGCCGGCGCCGATGGGATCATCACCTATTTCGCGCGCGACGTGGCGCGAAAGCTCTCTGCTCGGCAAACCAGATAAGAGCTTTGGCTTCCGTATCGCGAATCCATGCGCCCTTTTCATCCGTATAGGCATGGGAATTGTCGGGATGAAGGTCGCGCGCGCGGCGCTTCTCCTTCTCATACGCAGTGGCCACGTCCGGATGCGCGCGCAAATAGTCCCTGAAAGCGATATGACGCTCGACCTGTGGCGAATCTTCACTGAAAAAGTGAAGCTGCACGATGCGAGTTTCGGCTTCGTCGGAAAGCGTGCAATAGCGCCTTCCCGAAATGCCAAACTCGCCGTGCCAATCATAGCCGAGCGCTTCAACGCATTCACGTTCCCGGTCGAGGTGAGCCAAGTCGGTCACCAGCGGCATCAGATCGATGATCGGCTTGGCAGCCAGCCCCGGCACCGATGTGGAGCCGATATGATGTACGATCACGAGGCATGAACCGAGCACACGCAAACGTTCAGCATGGCTCGCGGCCATTTGGGGCCACTCCCGATTATACGGGGCAAGGATGACAGGGATCGGCGCTGGCATGGCCCAATGCTAAAATCGCACGAACCAAAATTCTAGTCGCGTAGCGCCTCGACAAAGCTGCGCAGTAAAATCCCGGCCCGGGACGGCACCACGTCCAATCCCGCCTGTTTCTGACCAAGGTCGATGACGTTCTCCAGGATCAGCAGCGCGAGCCCATGCATCGCCGCCCAAGCGGCCAATCCCGCCGCCCGATCGCCGAG
>JAXDMY010000023.1:0-3246 GCA_034665805.1 Alphaproteobacteria bacterium | reverse complement strand
ACGGGTAGAATGATCGCGCTCGCAGCATGAAGCGCGGCAAAGGCGGCAAGAATGAAAAGACCGCCCAGAAAGATAGTCGGCGGATCGGAGGGGAGATGCATCTTCGCTTGCGGTTCTTCCGTCACCGCGAAGACGCTCACTTTGTCTGCCCCGCCGATGACTTGAGCATCGACGGCCGGCGCCAACCGACCGTCAGATTCATCGGACCTTCCAACCTTACAAAGATAACTATCGTCGCTCGTCATCCGCCGCCTCTGGCCTGCTTTCGGCGCGGCTTATTTGTCCGCCGCTCGTCCTGATCGTTGGAAATCCAACCATCGAATCGAGACGGGAAAGCCATGGCGCGCAGGCCGCGCCACGTTCAGCTCTGTCCGCTTTAGGCGGCCTGCGCCCAAAATCCGTGCGTGGGCTACGGTTTGACGACAATGGTGGTATCGCCGCTCGAACCTCTGTTTCCGGTCGCTCCAGTCGCACCGGTGTTGCCGGTGTTGCCTTGATTTCCCGTCGCACCGGTGTCGCCCGTGTTTCCGGCGTTGCCGGTGTTGCCGGTATTGCCGGTGTTTCCGGTGTTGCCTTGGGCTCCGGCTGGTCCCGGCGGTCCCGCAACGGCAGCGGGGACGCCGCTAACATTACAGGCGCTCAGTCCAAGGGCCAAAACCAGCAGCGCGGATTGTATTGGGTATCTCATGATCATTTCTCCTGAGGAATGGAATCGATCGCCGACGAGGCAGATAGATCAGCTGCTTGAGTGAATCGAAGGATTGGTGAGCGGGTTTCCGCCAAAGGCGCACAGACCCGTAATGTCTTCGGCATTTGACGTTCCCATGAACATCTCGGAGCCGAACCTTCGATTGAGGGTCCCGCGCAAAGAGAGCGAAATGGCTAGTCGGACAGGAACACTGGTTGGCGTGCCTGCTGTCCAGTTAAAGAACGGAACTGCGCGCCATATGTTCCCGTTTTAAATTCCCAGCGCCCAAGCCCCCGGTTAGATCGTCTGGACCTGTGAGGGCTGCGAATGCTGCCGCTTTAGGCCCTGGTCTCCGGCGGCATGGGCTGGGCGAAAATCGAGTTCGCGCCGCTCGTCCCCTGGACGATATCCAGATTCATCTCGCCGACGCGTTCGAATGCGATCCTGAGCTGGTCGCCGTGCCGGATGGGGCCGACGCCCGCAGGCGTTCCCGCGGCTATGATGTCGCCGGGATAGAGCGTCATCACGGAGGCCGCCATTTCGATCATGCCAGGAATATCGAGGATCAGATCGCGCGTGTTCGCGTCCTGCTTGATCTCGCCATTGATCCATAGCCGTCCCTGCAGACTGTGTGCCGCATCGCCGATTTCGTCCTCGGTGACGATCCAGGGGCCTACCGGACAAAACGTATCGAAGCCTTTCCTGGTCACGCGCTCTTCCTTGCCGCGGATCACCGCATCGATCAGGCAGGAATAACCGAAGACATAGTCGCGCCAGGCTGCCCGCGGCACGTCACGCCCCTGTTTGGCGATGATGATGGCCAGCTCGCACTCATGATCGATGCGCCGGCCGGCATTGACGGGCAGGACGATCGGATCGGCGGGCCCGGAAAGCGCCGATGGGGGTTTGAGGAAAAAACCCTGATTGTTGGCTCGGTAGGACGAGCCCATTTCGATGCCGTGGGCGTGATAATTGACCGGATAGGCGATGATCTTGTTCGGCCAGGGAATGGGTGTCAGGAGCTTCACGCTCGACAGTGGTATCCCTTTTCCTGATGCCGCGCGCTCCAGCTTGCCGCGAAATTCCGCGAATTCCGCAATCAACCGGTTCATTGCCACCGGCGGCCAAGCATCCGGCGCCTGGTCGACCATGTCGGTGACATCCACGATGGCCTCGCCGCGAACCACGCCGATGCGATTAGTGTCAAAACGCGCGATTTTCATAATTCACCTTCCACTCGACTCAGCTGTCGCCCGGCGTGCGAAACAGATGAGCCCATTTTTGCATCACCTTGTCCTTGAGCTCGGGGCTTGATTCGGCAACGCGCGGGAATTCGTCCTTCCATCCCCAAGGCCGGCAGGCATCGATCACCGCGCGGTTGCTCTGGTAAGGGGGACCCCGCAGGATCGGATCCAATGGCGTGCTCCAGAGATTGTGGATCACCTCGATGCTTTGCCCAGGATCGCAGCGCGTCGACATGGCCCAGATCACGTCATGGAGGTTGGAAGGATCGATGTCCTCATCGACCACCACGACCCAGCGGCCGGCATAAACCCCCGACCGGCAATTGGCCGCGAGCATGCCCGCTTGCTTGGCGTGCCCCGCATACATCTGCCGAATCGACACCACGTTGAAAAGCCGCCCCGCGCCCGCTTCATGGTTCCACACGCCCTGTACGCCGGGGAGGCCCGATTTCTCGATCTCGTCCCAGATCATCGCGGCCTTCACGACCGCGCGCGCGACCGTGAAATTGGATGGCGGCCGCGAGGGGATCGCCAGCGTCAGAATCGGATTGTCGCGGTGATAGACGCGTCTGATCTTGATGATCGGCTGCTCACTGGCCTCGCTGGCGTAATAGCCCATAAACTCGCCGAACGGGCCTTCCATCTTCAGGCGATCGCCATACATCTCGCCCTCGAGCACGATCTCCGCGCCTGCCGGCATCGGCAGTTTGTGTAGCTCGCTTAATACGACCTCCACCGGCCTGCCGCGTTGCCCGCCCGCATAGTCGAATTCGGAAACGCCCAGAGGAAGCTCGGCATTGCTGCATAGGAAAAGAATGGGGTCCTGGCCGCAGGAGATGAGCACCGGGCATGGCAGCCCCTTCGCGAAATATTTCTCGCGGATCAAGCGCCCATGTTTTCCCGGCGAAATCCATACGCCGACTTCGTCCCTGGCGTGCGCCACGATGCGATAGGTACCGACATTGACCCAATCGCTCTCGGGATCGCGCATGACGACGAGGTCTTCCGTGCCGATATAGCGGCCGCCGTCATGTTCATGGACAAACGGAATCGGGAATTTGAAAATGTCCACCTCGCCGTCCCGTTGCACATTCTCCAAAATGGGGCCGGTGGGCACGATTTTTGGCGGGATGAGCGCGGGACCCTTGCCCAGCCGCGCCTTGTAGCTCTTGACGATGTCGATCTTCTTCTCGGGCGTCGGAAGGCCGTAGACATGTGCAAGCCGGCGGAAGGAATTCGCCGCTCCCGAAAGGATGCGGAAGCCCGCGGGGAATCCTTTGATCTTGTCGAACAGAAGCGCGGGCTCTTCGCCCG
>JAXDMY010000022.1:0-3066 GCA_034665805.1 Alphaproteobacteria bacterium | reverse complement strand
ACATGGCGCCGAGGCCATTCGCCGTGCCGTGATCGGCGGCGTCGATTCCATCGAACACGGTACGTTCATGGATGCTGACGACATGAAGCTCATGGTGGAACATGGCACCTGGTACGTGCCCACCATCATCGCCGGCGACTTCGTCGCGCGGCAGTCCAAGGTACCCGGCTATTACCCGCCGCAGATTGCCGCCAAGGCGGCGGCAATCGGACCCTTGATCCAAGCCACGGCCGGGCGTGCCTACAAGGCGCATGTGAAGATCGCGTTCGGCACCGATGCCGCGGTCTATCCGCACGGCCAGAACGCGCATGAGTTCGAATTGATGGTGGGAGCCGGCATGCCGCCGATGTTCACCATTCAAGCCGCGACCTTGAGCGCGGCGCAATTGCTGAGGCACGACAAGGATTTGGGCACCGTGACGGCGGGCAAGATCGCCGATGTCGTGGCGGTTCCCGGCAATCCCATCGACGATATCAGTCTCATGAAGCGCGTCAGCTTCGTGATGAAGGACGGGGTCGTTTACAAGCTGAACTCTGCGCCGGTGGAGCTTTCGCCGTAGCGATGCTCGACCCCCTAGGACTCAGATATCTCGCGAAATGGTGAACGCCGAATCGCCATGATTCATTCGGTGGATCATCAGTACGAAGGCGTGATGGACGCGCGCGGTCAGGCTGCCCAATTCAGCTTCAGGCGCTTCTTTTCCGCTGCGCAATTCCGCAGGTAGAGGTTGATCAAATTTTGGTACGGAATTCCGGAACTCTTTGACAGGTCCTTGAAGTAGTCAATCGTCGAGGCGTCGAGCCTGATAGTAATTTGACGCTTTGCCGTTCGTACATAGGGGTTCGCTTTGGACTTTGAGAAATCATAGTGCCTTTTCATGGTAGGTACCGCGCGTATCCGAGCCTTTCGGAAGGATCTGCCTTTCGAGCCGAAATTATGCGAATGAGATCCTCAATCAACCTGGCGTTTTCATCGAAAAATGCGGTCCTAGTTTCTTCAAATGAGACGCCATGCTTAATCTCATTGGATCGACTCTTCTTAGCGTCCCATTCAAAGTTCAATTCTTCCATACCTACATTGTAATTACAACGTAGGGCACAGCAATGCGGGTTTCTGCCGCGAATATCTCGATTTGGGCGATAACACCTTGCAATCGGACCCTTGATCCAAGCCACGGCGGGGCGCCTACAAGGCGCATGTGAAGATTGCGTTCGGCACCGATGCCGCGGTGTGGACATCGCTAGGGAGGCGACATCGCTAGGGAAGGGGGGGTTGAACTTGGTTCCGCCGACCACAGACTAAGCCAGGTGTCTATGGTTCACACATAAGGCCCCTCCTCATGGATCTGAAATTAGCCAAAAAAATCGCGCTGGTCACCGGTTCCACCGCGGGCATCGGCAACGCCATCGCCACCTCGCTGGCGCGCGAAGGCGCGACGGTGATCGTCAACGGGCGAACTCCGGCAGCCGTGGAGGGCGCGGTGGCGGCGATGAAGTCGGAGACCCACGGCGAAGTCATCGGGTTCGCGGGCGACCTCGCGGTCGCCTCGGTTGCCGACACCTTGGTGCAGCGCCATCCGGTCGTGGATATTCTGGTGAACAATCTCGGCATCTTCGAGGTCAAGCCGTTCGAGGAGATTTCCGACGCCGACTGGCAGCGATTCTTCGATGTGAACGTGCTGAGCGGCGCGCGCCTCTCGAGGCTGTACCTGCCCTCCATGCGTAAGCGGAATTGGGGCCGCATCATCTTCATCTCGAGCGAGAGCGGATACCATATTCCGGCGGAGATGATTCATTACGGCATGACCAAGGCCGCGCAGATCGCGGTTGCCCGCGGTTTGGCGGAAACCACCGCCGGCACCGGGATTACCGTGAATACCGTACTGCCGGGGCCCACCCGCTCTCGCGGGGTGGGAGATTTCCTCACCGAGATGGCGGCCAAATCCGGTCAGAGCGCGCAAGTCGTGGAAAAGGATTTCTTCAAGACCGCGCGGCCCACGTCGTTGCTGCAGCGGTTTGCCACGCCCGAAGAGGTTGCGGTGATGGTGACTTACGTGGCGAGCCCCTTGTCGTCCGCGACCAACGGCGCGGCACTGCGGGTCGACGGCGGGACCATCAAAACCGCGTTTTGAGCAGCATCACGCTGAAACGTGGAGCCGCTGCGGATGCGCGCGCCCTCGATCGATCGCCGTGCGCAGTTGCACGGCCGCCTCGCGGATCGCTCCGGATGCGCCGTCGCCGGCATAGATGATGTTGCGCGAGGAGCTGATCAGCAGTCCCGCGCCGTGCGCATCCAGGCCCGCCGCCAGTGTCGCGTCGAGATCGCCGCCTTGCGCACCAATGCCAGGCACCAAAAACGACACCCCGGGATGCGCCAGGCGCAGCTCGGCCATTTCGCGCGGAAAGGTGGCACCCACCACCAGCATGAGATTGCCGTGCGCATTCCAGTGGCCCGCGGCGCGCTCGGCCACCCGGCGGTAGAGCGGCAGGCCATCCGCGAGTAAATCCTGAAAATCCTGGGCGCCCGGATTGGAGGTGCGGCAGAGCAGAATCGCCCCGCGGTCCGGCCGGGCGAGGAAGGGCCGTACCGAGTCTTCGCCCATGTAGGGATTGACGGTCACGGCATCAGCGCCGTAGCGATCGAACGCCTCGCGCGCGTAGGCCTCCGCGGTAATGCCGATATCGCCGCGCTTGGCGTCGAGAATGACCAGGGCGGCCGGCGCGCGCTCGCGGATGTAGCGAATGCTCGCTACCAGCTGGTCCTCCGCGCCTAGCGCGCTGTAGAACGCGATCTGTGGCTTGTATGCCGCGGCAATGCCGGCGGTGGCATCCACGATGCGCCGGTCGAAGGCATACAGGGGCTCCTCCGCCCCGGCCAAGTCCTTGGGCAGCCTCGCGGGATCCGGATCGAGGCCGACGCAGACCAGGCTGCCGCTGGCTTGTTGTGCTCGGGCGAGCCGTTCGGCGAAGGTCAGGGACATGCGCACATCATAGCCAGCGCCCGTCCAGGATGGCGAGCGAATGCGTGTTGAGGGAGTATGCTAGGTTGTTATCATGAGCACAGCAT
>JAXDMY010000021.1:0-3917 GCA_034665805.1 Alphaproteobacteria bacterium | reverse complement strand
CATCGGCATCACGCTCGCGCTGGTACCCACCAACACGCCGGGCGTGCAGATCGGGCGGCGTCATTATCCGGCCGACCAGTCCTTCCAGAACGGCCCGACCAGCGGCAAAGACGTTTTCGTCCCGATGGACACCATCATCGGCGGCAAGGATCGCGTCGGCCAAGGCTGGCGCATGCTGATGGACTGCCTTGCGGCGGGACGCGCGATTTCGCTGCCCGCGCTCGGCACTGGGGCTGCGATGTTCTGCGCCCGGCTTGCCGGCGCCTATGCGCGCGTGCGTCGCCAGTTCGGCATGGCCATCGGCCGCTTCGAAGGCATCGAAGCGCCTCTGGCGCGGATTGCCGGTTACGCCTATGTGCTGGATGCCGCGCGGCGTTTGACGGCGTCCTCGCTGGATCATGGCCAGCAGCCTTCGGTGCTCTCGGCGATCCTGAAATATCACGCCACGGAACGCATGCGCACCGCGCTCAACGATGCGCTGGACATCCATGGTGGGCGCGCCATCTGCGATGGCCCGCGCAACTATCTCTTCGGCACCTATATGAGCGTGCCCGTCGCCATCACGGTGGAAGGCGCGAACATCCTGACCCGCTCGCTGATGATTTTCGGACAAGGCGCCATACGCTGCCATCCTTTTCTCTTGAAGGAGATGGAAGCGGCCAACCTGCCAGGCCCCAATGAATCGCTGGCGGCGTTTGATAAGGCGCTATTCGCCCATATCTACAGCGCCACCTCGAACGTCGCCCGCGCCTTTCTGCACAATCTCACCTTCGGCGCGTTCGCGCGCGTGCCAAATGTGCCCCATATCACGCCCATGTATCGCGGGCTGCATGTGGCCTCGGTCACCTTCGCCGCCGTCGCCGACCTGGTGATGGGCACACTGGGCGGCGAGATGAAGCGGCGCGAGAGCCTTTCCGCGCGGCTCGGCGATGTGTTGAGCGAGCTCTATCTGATGAGCTGCGCGCTGAAGCGCTTCGAAGACGAGGGTTTCAAAGCCGCAGACTTGCCGCTGTTGGAATGGAATTATCGCAGCACGCTGCATGATATTCAGACGCGGCTGGACGAGGTGCTGACCAATCTGCCGATGCGCCCTGTCGCGTGGCTGTTGAGAATCGTGGCGTTCCCCTTGGGCCGCCATCGCCGGCTCCCTTCCGACAGGCTCACCCATGCTTGCGCGAAGCTGATCCTTGGCGCGACCGAGACGCGCGAAAGACTGACCGACGGCATCTATGTCAGCCGCTCCGCTACGGACCCCACGGGACGCATGGAGGTGGCTTTCACCGCCGCGATCGAACGCGACGCGATCGAGGAAAAGATACGCGCCGCCGGTCACGCCGGCCGCAAAGCGCTTGCCGATCTAGCGCGTCTGGTGCGCGAGAGTGTCATCACGCAAGGCGAGGCCGATGCGCTCAATCGCGCCAATGCGATTGTTCGCGACGCCATCGACGTGGATGATTTCTCGCCCGCCGAACTCACCGGCCGCGCGAGCTCGACCATCCACTCGGCCGCCGCCGCGGAGTAGTCGCACCCGCTAGCGCTTTTTCGACGCTGCCAAATTCGCGCTGGCGCGCATAGCCTTCCTTAGCGCGGAACTTTGCGATGTCCGCGATCAACTTCACGGGAACGGGCTCCGACAGGCGGAAGCGGATCGTGCCCTTGCTGATCTTGTAGGGTGCAAGCTCGCTTTTGAATGCCCGTACCATGCGATCGGAGGCGGGATAAATCGAGTAGTGCCGCTTCAAGCCCGCGAAATAGAGCACAGCGCCGCCCTGCAGTTTGTAGGCGGGGATCTGGTAACTGATCATTTCTTCGGCGCCGGGCACGGCGTTGCGGATGGTGTTGCGGACGCAGCTGAGGATCGCCTGCACCTCGTCGGAGTGCGTCGCGATGTATTCGTCCACGGATGTGACGTCGGTCTTGGCCATCATATCCTCACGAGAACCGTTCCCAGGCGGCCTGACGGGAAACCCCCAGCGCCTCGCCAATATCGGTCCACTGCAGCAGCAGGTCCTGACAGAGAAATTGTCAAGCCAGTCTTGACAAGACGAAGGATTGTCCACGCCGCCAAGCCCAGGAACATTTGCCGGTCTCGGCAGTTTTCTTGAACAACAAAAAAGGGGTGAGACTGATGCTAGGGACAATTCTGCTTATCGTCCTGATCCTGCTTCTGGTGGGCGCACTTCCAAGCTGGCCCTATAGCAGCGGCTGGGGTTATGGTCCGAGCGGCGTGCTTGGCACCGTGGTGGTCGTGCTTCTGATCCTGGTGCTGATCGGGCGTGTCTAGGGCCAAGCAAGGCCCCACAAGAAGGGCCACATGGCTGGGCTGGAGACCTATCGGGCCAAACGCAATTTTGGCGTCACCGCCGAACCGCGCGGGCGTGTGGCCCGCGCCAAGGCGAAAGCGCTGCGCTTCGTTATCCAGCGCCATGCGGCGACGAGGCTCCATTACGACCTTCGTCTCGAGCTGGATGGCGTCTACAAATCCTGGGCAGTGACGAAGGTCCCTTCGCTCGATCCGGCGACCAAGCGGCTGGCGGTCGAGGTGGAAGACCATCCTCTGGAATACGGCACCTTCGAGGGCACCATACCGCAAGGTCAATATGGCGGCGGCACGGTGCAGCTTTGGGACTATGGGACCTGGGCGCCGCAGAACGATGACCCTCGCGGGGATCTCGCCAAGGGCCAGTTGAAAATCTTGCTCTACGGCAAGCGCATGCATGGCCGCTGGGCGTTGATCCGTCTGCGCGACGACAAGCCCAAGCTCGGGCGCAAGCTCCATCACAATTGGCTGCTCATCAAGGAAAAGGACGAGTTCGCGCTACCCGGCGAAGCGGATGCGCTTCTCGCCGCCGACACCTCCGTGAAATCCGGCCGGACGCTGGAGGAAATCGCGTCCAGCAAGAAATCCAAAGTCTGGCACTCGTCGCGCAAGAAGGGCGCGCCGGCCGATGAGGACGAGGCCCTGGCGAAACCCGCAGCAATCGTAAAAAAAAAGATTCGGCCATCGCGCGCGCCAACGGCCCGCACGCGGAACGCCCGAAAACACTAAAGCGCGTGAAGATGCCCGAGTTCGTGGCGCCCCAGCTCGCCCGGCTGGTGGACGAACCGCCCGCCGGCGCGGTCTGGGTGCATGAGATCAAGTTCGACGGCTATCGCATGCAGCTTCGCGCCGAGAAGGGCGGTGCGGTTTTGCGCACGCGCAAGGCGCTGGACTGGAGCCGCCGTTTTCCCGAAATCGCGGGTGAGGGCCGGTATCTGTCCGACTGCATGATCGATGGCGAAATTTGTGCGCTTGACGAGCGGGGCGTCCCGAGTTTTTCCGGCCTGCAGCAGGCGCTTTCGGACGGGCGGACCGGGGGGCTGATTTTTTTCGTCTTCGATCTACTCTTTCTCGAAGGCGTGGATTTGCGTAGGCAGCCGCTTTCGGCTCGCAAGGACCTGCTCTCAGCGCTGCTGGCGAAGAGGAGCGATGTTCCCCACTACCGCTATGTCGAACATTTCGCGACCTCGGGAAAGGACCTCTTGCGCAGCGCCTGCCGTGCCCATCTCGAAGGCATCATTTCCAAACGCCTGGACGTGGCATACCGCTCGGGCCGCAGCGATTCATGGACCAAGGCGAAATGCCGCGGCGGCCAGGAAGTGGTGATCGGCGGCTGGTGGGGCAGTCAAACCAAACTCCGCTCGCTCCTGGTGGGCGCCTATCGGGGCGAGGATTTCACCTATCTCGGCCGCGTCGGCACGGGTTTCAACGCCGAGAATTCCGGGCCGGTACTGCGCGCGCTGAAAAAACTCGAGCAGCCAAGATCGCCCTTTACCGCTGGGGTCAAGCCGCCGCGTACGAAGGACATCCACTGGGTCGCGCCCAAGCAAGTCGCGGAAGTGGAATATGCCAACATCACGCAGGACGGGTTGTTGCG
>JAXDMY010000020.1:0-18952 GCA_034665805.1 Alphaproteobacteria bacterium | reverse complement strand
ACCGGTTGGCTGCTTGACCGCACCTTTGGCGTGGACGATCTGATTGCGGTAACGGGGGGCGGACCGGGGCCTATCACCTTCGACAAAGCCCATCCTTACGTGCCTCCCGGTCGTGGGGTTCCAACCTATCGCGTCGCGGATCTCTCCAATCCGGTTCTGCAGGACCGGGTGAAGCCGGCGATGAAAAAAGCGAACGACGAGGTGCTCGCCGGCGGAGTAGCCTACCGTGCCCATGAACGTTGCTGGCCGGCCGGTGTTCCGACTTTTGATACCGACGTCGTGGGCGCGCCGCTTTTCATCTATCAAAGGCCAAACGAAATTACGGTCATCATGGAGGCCGGGCCGGAGGTGCGCCACATCTATCTGAATGTGCCGCATTCGGAGAATCCGAAACCGGCCTGGTACGGAGAATCGGTCGGCCATTACGAAGGCGGCGATACGCTGGTCATCGATACCATTGGCCAAACCGACAGGACCTTTGCCGACAATTACCGCACACCGCATACCACTCAGATGCATGTGACCGAACGCTGGAAATTGTCAGCCGACGGAACCTCTGTCGATGTCTCGGTCGACGTCGACGACCCCGGGGTCTTTACAATGCCCTACCGAGGCTTGCAGCGCTGGCGCCGCACGCAGCAGCGAACGCTCGAAGAAGTCATCTGTGCGGAGAATAACAGCCAGGATTTCGTCGGGTTTAAAGTTCCCATTCCGCAAGCGTCCAAGCCGGATTTCTGAAACCGGACACCGTTCTTTGGCGAATGACCGGTTTTGGACGGATCATCGGACAGGGCGCAATCCGGCCACCGCTTCCTGGTTTGACTCAAGCCGGACATGGGAACGCCCGCTAATTCTCTGATCCGGCGCGAGCCGATTTCACGGCGTGGCTCGAACCCGCTATGCTCGTTCGTGTTGGGCACATGGCGCCCTCGGTCTTTGACCCGATTGGACCAGGGATAATCGTGAAGGTTCACGGATAAAGGGGAGAAACATGAATAGAGCACTCTTGAACGGCAAAGCGGCGTTCGGTGGACTGCTGGCGATTACGCTTGGCTTGGGGGTTGTCATAGGCACACAGGCGCAGTCCGTAAGTAATCCCTCGCCATTGAAGTTGCCCGGTCACCGCTACGATCTCCCAGCGACCGTGATCAGCGCCGCACAAATCGAGGCGCACAAGCAGAGCATGCTTGCGGCCAAAGAGACCGATATCGCGATGACTATGGTGAAAATGGGTGGAGCCTCGGACAAGGCCCAGATCGGGGTAAGCGTCGTGCTGCGGCCCAAGGACGGGGAAAATAAGTACTACGCAATCCATGACGACGTCGCGGAGGTCTATTACGTGATCGCGGGCAAAGGGACCATGAAGGTGGGCGGCACGATCACCGATTGGGAGAGGCGGCCCGTCAGCGTCGAAAACGGAGAAGGAAGCCGGGGCACGACGGCCGTTGGCGCCAAGGACGTTACGATCGCGAAAGGCGACATGCTGATCATTCCCGCCGGCACTCCGCACAAATGGGAGTCTTCCGACGAATTCACGTACTACGTCGTCGTGCGCGCCGATCCGAAGGGCGTGGCTCCCTTGCTGGCGTTGGGCAAGGCTCAGTTCGTCAGGCCGAAACCGTAGTTGCGCGACGCTAACGCAAAAGGAAATCGATATGAAGAAGATCATCCTAGCAGTGCTGGTTGGCATCGTGCCGTGCGCCCCGGTCTTTGCCGCGGAAGGGCACGCGCCCGGTATCGTCAAGACCGATTCTCAAATCCATTCGGACCTGGATCGGTCAACGTCCGCACTCGGCATCGTCGCCGGACAAGCGACTACAGTCGTCGAAACCGGCACGGGCCAAATCGTCGTCAGACGCAGGCAGGACGGCCCCAACAACGCGAGCGTGCATGACGACGTGACCGAGATTTACAACATCGTAAGCGGCTCCGGCACATTTGTGACCGGCGGAGCGTTTGCGAGCGCATCAGACCGAACCGCGGGAATCTCCGGCGGCGCGTCACGGCACATTCAGGCAGGGGATTTCGTCGTGCTGCCACCCGGCACGCCGCATTGGTTCAGCAAGATCGATGGCTCGATCACCTACGTGGAAACGCGCTTCGCGGTTAAGAAATAGAGCCGACAACGCCTGAGATTGCTGTTCTTGCTTCAATGCGACAGGAAGAACGCCATGGACCCGGTTCAAGGCCTATGCGCGTCTCGCCGGATTGGTGGACTACTGAGCCCGCGCAGGATCTACCAGTCCTTTTCGATCAAGAGCGATTCCAAGGACTTCACACGTAAGGCAGGATCGGATGGTAGATCCTGATGATCGTGCTCCGTCGCTGCGCGTTGAGCAGGGGTGCCTACCGCCGCTGCTCCGGCCGCGAGCGTGGCTGCCGCAGTCAGAAAATCGCATCGATTCTTTTCCATTGCTACGTCGAACCCGTGAGCCCCTCGATTTTCATTCCGCAACCATCTGTGTTGCAAAACGAATGTCCAATTCTGGCGGACCCAAAGCGGTCATTGGTTGCCGTGCCCTTACGGTTTCTTTTCAGCAGCCGGAGACGCACTTGCCTTTGCCGTCGAATTCCATGGTGCGCTCGCTGATGGCGAGGTAGGTGGACGCCTTGACCTGCTTCATGAGCGCCGCCGTCTGGGTGTTTGCCCGCAACTTGCCGCGTTCCGTCGCGGCCTCGTTCACGTGCGTGAAGATCACCGAGGCCGGCTTGAGCAGGTCATTGATGGCGTATGCGCCCGACTGAAAGAGGCCCGGGTTCGGCCCGAGGTTGATCACGGCCAGGCTCGCCTTGTGGAAATCGTGGATGACCGTCTTCATGTCGCCGAATACGGCCGTGTCGCTGGACAGGTACACGACGAGTCCGTTGGTGAACTTCACCACGAAGCCGACCGGTGGGCCATACTGGAGCTGGGCGCCGTCGGCTTTCAGCAGGTCCTGCTGAGCCTTCGTGAGCAGCGCGGGCGAGACGGCGTTGTCGTGCGCGGAATAAACGATCGTGAATTCCACGCCTTGCTTCGCGCCTTGGACCTGCGCGGTGAAAACGCCGCCCATGTCGATTCGCGAGCTGCACGCCGCCGGAACCGGGACGGTGACCGCCAGGGCGGGGCAGAAGTCCATCGGCTTGCTGCCGTTGCCGTGAATCGTGTCCACCTTGTTGTGAACGAAGCCGGCCATCGCGCGGGTCGTCACCAAGACGGCGTTCTTCGCCGCGACGACTTCGGCGGTGGTCGAATTTGGGGCCGGGACTCTCGCCGAGTTCGCGCAAGTGCCTTCGCCCGGCGCCTTCAGCTTGAGGTCGCCAACGTGGTCGCCGTGCATGTGGGTAAGCAGCACCAGGTGAATGGTGCCTAGCCGCGGATCGTTGCCGCCGGTCACGGTAGGCCCCGCGTCGTAGAGGAAGCGGACGCCGGTCGGGTCCTCGAAAATGATCGCGCGGTCGTTCGCGCACAGCTCGCCCGGGTGCGAGCCGATTGGCGTGATCTTGACGTTCTGTGCGAGCGCGGGGAATGCAAAGAGCAAAAGGGCGAAGGCTGCGCAGGCGATCTTCATGTCGTTCCTCCCGAAAAGGTTGATTCTTGGTTAGCCCGTCGTCGTGCGACGTCGCATCCGCCGGGTGAGCGCTTATTCGGGACAGATGATATCAGCCGGAGACGGAGAATAGGGTAGCCTTTTGCCAGTGTGTGCGCGCTTCGCAACCGAGGCGGGGTCACGTGAGAATATCTCTAAGACAACGGTTTGGTAGAGGTAAAGAATTTCGGCAGATCAGATGGCGCAGGGGCGAAGGGCTCCTCGTTGATCAGCCGCTTTCTTTCGGTCGGGTGAGCTCGATCCGCTTCAGCCACTCCAATCCAAATCGTCCTTGACCGAGAATAAGCCGCACGTGTCCTGCATCGGGCATCGCATCGAGCATCGTCTGCGGCGTCTCATACGCGGTGATTGGTACGTTCAGGTTGTCGTAGACTTCGCGTGGGGCACCGAGTTCCACCACGGTCTGCGAGCCCGACCATGCACGCGTCGCGACATAATAGGTACGTGCCGACGGATCACGCTGGAGCGTCGGCCGCTTCGATACCACGGCAGCGGTTCGGCTGATCAGCGGCATGCCATAGCCATTGGCAATACCACTAAGCCCGAGCAGCAGGCCGGTCATGCAAAGACCGTAACCGGCGCGGAAAATCAGCTTGACCGACTGTGGTGTGCCCCGGGGAAAGTCGTTAGCAACCACAAAACTGGCAAGAAACCAAAATCCGATGCTGGAAAGACCACCGATGTAAAGTGTGCGGTCCTGAATCAAGAAAGGATAATGCGCTATCGTGACAAGAGCGATGGATGGACCGCCGAAGATGATAGCGAACTGGCCTATGATCGAGAGGATTTGCGGCCAATACGGCTTGCTAGGATCGAGCCGGAATAGGTTCCTCAGCCCCGGGCGTCCCCATTCTCCATAATTCACGTGGTACTCCCGTTACGAGCATCCCTCCACCTCCGATTAGGACGAAAGGGTGAATTTTCCATGCAGAATCACCGCCTGCCGCATGCAAACGGGTTAGCTCCCGGTCATTTGTTCGTACGGTAGGGAGTGTCCGTCCACACATAGCGATACAGGTTCGCGCGAGCGTCCGGAATGCGTTAGCTGCAATCCGGACGTTCGAGATAGGAAAGCCGTGAGAGCTGGTCGCGCACGGCACAAATTAATATTTGTAATTGAAGCCGATCGAGAAGCCATGGCGGCTGACTTCGAGCTTGGTCGGCAGGCCGGCCAGCGAGAAATTCGGCTTCGATCCCATGATCCAACGATATTCGAGACTTCCCATCAATCTCTGGGTGAGACCCAAATTGATGCCGCCCTGCACCTGGTAGGCGCTTTGCCAATTATTTTTGGCGGCGCCCAGAACGCCCGCGTTGGCGTTCACGATCCCAAATCCCGCGCCGACATAAGGGCTCATATGCCAGGCGCCGTCGCTGAGTTCGTACATGCCTTTCAGCCTGACGCTGGTCGCCGCGATGTCGCTGCCGCCTATCGGCAGATTGGCCAAATGGTCATTGGCCGTGCGCGCCGTCAGACCTTGGATTTCGGTCTTGAAACCGTTGCCGAGATCGTAGCCGACGGCAGTGCCGGAGGAGCGGGTTTCGACGCTTGCGAGCTGGGGGAAATCGGGTTGTACAAGAGCGATAGCCGGTGCAAGCTGCACGGGGCTAGCCGCGTTAACGTAACTGCTGCCGCTGATTTGCGCTGAGGCTGTTCCGGCTAGGAATGAGAGTGCAGCCCCGATAAGCCACCATCTCCGCATGGACGTTGTCCCGATGTCGGTGCCGTTCTATTGCGGCATCCGGGAATAGAACGCGCGACCTCGAAAGCGGTTTTAAAAAGACCTGGGCTAAACCGCAAAACAATCATCGGCATATGGTTTATGAGCGAGCGGATGGTTCGAGCGGCGTTTCGGTGGTTTTTGCGACAATTTTTGCAACGCCGACATAGTCGGTTTTTCCGGTGCCGAGCACAGGAACATCCGCAACCGGGATAACGCGCCGAGGCACGGCAAGTTCCGGCACACCGTGATTGCGCACCCAGGCGATCAGTTCGCTTCGGTTAGCCTGGGGGTTCGTCGTGACCAGGACGATGCTTTCGCCTCGGCGCTCGTCGCCAACCGCAATCGCGGCATGGGCGTGATCGGGCCAAAGCGCGGAAGCGCAGTTCTCCACCACCGTCAGCGAAATGGTCTCCCCGCCGATCTTGGCGAATCGCTTCAGTCTGCCCCGGATCGCCAGATAGCCGTCTTCATCGATCGACACGATATCGCCGGTGTCGTGCCAGCCGCCCGGCGGGGGAACGAGCTCGCCGGGCCGGCCGGCATCCAGATAACCCAGCATCACATTGGGGCCCTTCACCATCAGCCGGCCGCCTTCGCGAATGCCTTCGACGGGGTCGAGGCGCGTTTCAAGCCCCTGCACGGCATGGCCCACGGTGCCGGGCCGGTTTGCGCCCGGCTGATTGGCGGATATGACGGGCGAAGCTTCGGTGACCCCATAGCCTTCGAGAAGCTCAAACGCATATTTGCGTTTGACGAGTTGGCGCGTCTCGTCGTGCACGCGCTCGGCGCCACAGACCGCCAAGCGCAAGCTTGCCAGCTCGCCATCCGCGGCTATGCGCAGATATTGCGAGATGAACGTATCCGTGGCGAGCAGAATCGTGGCGCGGTTCTCGTAGATGCGGCGCACGATCTCATGCGGCTGGCGCGGGCTTGGGTGAAACACCGCCTGAACGCCGAGAAACAGCGGCATGAAGGCGCCGACCGTAAGACCGAAGGAATGGAACGTGGGGAGCGGGTTGAACACCACGTCGGTTTCATGGAAGGCGATATGCGCCCGCACCTGCTCGACATTGGAAAGAATGTTGGCGTGCGATAGCACCACACCCTTTGGCTCGCCTTCCGTTCCGGAGGTGAAAAGAACGATTGCGGGCTTGTCGGGCGATGGGTTGGCGGCGATGATTCGCGGCAAGAACGAGCCGATCACGGCCGCGCCCTTGTCGAAGGCGGAGAGCCCCGCCCGGACGTCTTCCAGATAGATCAGCTCGGCGGCGGTTTTGAGATCGGCTTCCAAGGCTTCGAATTTGCCCAGCTCGATGAAGCGATGCGCGGTGACGATGCTGCGCACCTGTGCCGATTGGAGCGCCGCATGAAGGCTGTGCGCTCCTGCCGTGAAATTGAGCATGGCCGGAACGCGGCCATAGGCGGAGAGGGCGAACACGCTGACGACCGAACCAATGCCGGTGGGCAGAAGTACGCCCACGGCTTCGCCCTTGCGCGTCATCTTCTTCAACGCATGACCGAGCGCCAGGGCGCCCCGCGTCAGATCCTGATAGGTGAGCTTGCGCTCGTCGCCGTCGACGAGGATCGGGCGATCTGGGCCGAATGTGCCCCGCGCCTCGACAAGAGCGGCGAACAGCGTGCGCCTTGCGCGCGCCGGATCGTAGCGGACTGCATTATCGGCCAAGTTGCTTCTCCCTGGCCGAACCTAACGCAATACGCTGCCCGCACAAATTGGCGATGATGCGTTTATGAGATGATTTCCTAACGATGAGGGGTTAGGAATGGGCCATGACCACCATCTTCGATAGGGACGCGAAGGATCGCCGGCCACGCCATCCGGAGAAGGCGCATCGCCCCGACACGGAGCTCTTGCGCAAACCCGAATGGATCCGGGTGAAGGCGCCCGTCGGCCGGGGCTACACCAAGACCCGCGACATCGTGCGCGAGCATCATCTGAATACGGTCTGTGAGGAAGCCGGCTGTCCCAATATCGGCGAGTGCTGGGAGAAGGCGCATGCCACCATGATGATCATGGGCGACACCTGCACGCGCGCCTGCACCTTCTGCAATGTGAGGACAGGATTGTCGGGGCCGCTCGATGCCGAGGAGCCCGAGAATGTGGCGCGCGCTGTGGAAAAGCTTGGGCTCGCCCATGTGGTGATCACCTCGGTCGACCGCGACGATCTCCAAGACGGTGGCGCGGCGCATTTCGCCGCGACCATCGCTGCGATCCGCGCACGTTCGCCCAAGACCACCATCGAAATCCTGACGCCGGATTTCCTGCGCAAGGATGGCGCGGTGGAAATTGTGATGAAGGCGCCGCCCGATGTCTACAACCACAATCTCGAAACCGTGCCGCGGCTCTATCTCTCCGTGCGTCCGGGCGCGCGCTATTTCGCTTCCCTGCAATTGCTGGCGCGGGTGAAACAGATCGACCCCGAAGCGTTCACCAAATCCGGATTGATGGTGGGCTTGGGAGAGTCGCGCGAAGAGATCATGCAGGTGATGGACGATCTGCGCGCCGCCCATGTCGATTTCCTCACCATCGGCCAGTATTTGCAGCCCAGCCGCAAACATGCCGCCGTCGCGCGTTTCTGGGAGCCGGACGAGTTCAAGGCTCTCGAGAAAATCGCGCGCGCCAAAGGGTTCCTGATGGTCTCCGCGAGCCCGCTCACGCGGTCCTCCTATCATGCCGGCGAAGACTTCGCGCTGCTCAGGTCCGCGCGCCTGGCCGCTCGCGGCTGATCCCCATCTCATGCCGCATCATCAGGAAACCCGCATTCTTCCGTACACGGCCGAAGAAATGTATGCCGTGGTGGCTGATATTGAACGCTATCCGGAGTTCCTGCCCTGGTGCGCCCAGGTGACCGTCCGCAAGCGCGAGGCGGAGAGGCATGTAGAACTCATCACCGCGGCAATGAGAATCGCCTTTCATGCGTTCCACGAGCGCTATGTCAGCCTTGTGCGGCTGGATCGCCGCGCATTGACGATCGACGCGCGTCATGTCGAAGGGCCATTTCAGCGGCTCGACACACGCTGGCGTTTCGTGCCGCTCGGCGCCAAGTCCGAAGTCCATTTCCTGATCGACTTCGCTTTCAAGAGCATGTTGCTTTCGGCGGTGGCGGGCGTGGCTTTCGGTTTCGTCGCGGCCAAGATGGCCGAAGCCTTCGTGCAGCGCGCGCACGTGCTCTACGGCGCCTCGCGGATCGCCTGACGAATTCACCATGGCAGGGCTCGACCCTGCCATCCAGTCAGCCCGCGTCTGCGGGCTGCATGAATAGCCAGACCGCGCCGACGCGCGGAAGCTGGATGGCCGGCTCGGTGGCCGGCCATGGTGAGATTTGGTTATTCCAATCTAAGATCGGTTCAGATGATCTGGAGGAGCAGCTTCAGGGCTTCTTCGACGCTTCTCTCTCGGATTTTGGCGCGTCCAATGTCGCCGAAGCGGCATTCGAGATGCAGCGTTGTCTGCCCCTCGCGGGCGGCCGCGATATGCACCAGCCCGATGGGCTTGGCCGGCGTGCCTCCCGTCGGTCCGGCGATGCCCGTCGTGGAGACCGCCAATTGCGCGCCGGAACGTTTCATCGCGCCTTCCGCCATGGCGCGCGCCACCTCTTCGGACACCGCGCCATAGCGTTCGATCAATTCGGGCGGAACGCCGAGCATCTCGGTCTTGGCGCGATTGCTGTAAACGACAAAACCGCGCTCCACGACGGCGGATGCTCCGTTGAGTTCGGTCATGGCGCCAGCGATCAACCCGCCCGTGCAACTTTCCGCGAACGCGATGAGAAGCTTGGCTTCGCTCGCTTGCGTAAGGAGCAGTTTGGCCAAGCGCATGACGGAATCGGGAAACATCACACCAACCGTATCGCCAAAGTGCCGTAGAGAAGAGCGCCCGCGATCAATCCGGCGAGCACATCATCCATCATGATGCCAAACCCGCCCGGCCATTTTTCAACCGCGGAGACGGGCCAAGGTTTCCAAATGTCGAACAGGCGGAAGAAAATAAACCCCATCACATAGGGGCGCCAATCTTGCCCACGCATGTCGACCGCAATGGGGATCAGCGTGAACCATTGCCCGGCCACTTCGTCCAGCACGCATTCGCTAGGGTCATGGTTGCGGCTCTTGCGCGCATAGGCGCCGCAGGCCCAGATCCCCAGTCCCGTCGCAAAAAACGCAGCCACGAGGATGCTCTGCCAGCCGAGCAGCACGAGCAACCACCCGAACGGAAGCGCCGCGAGCGATGCCACCGTGCCCGGCGCGATCGGGCTCCATCCGATGCCGAAGCACGTCGCGAGCCGTTGGGGCCAGGGACTCACAACGGCAGCCGGATCGTCGCCACGGCTTGGGCCGCAATACCCTCGCGGCGGCCGGTGAAGCCGAGCCCTTCGGTGGTCGTCGCCTTCACGCTGACACGGGCGAGCTCGATGCCCAGGATCTCGCCGATACGCGCGCGCATCGCATCGCGATGGGGTCCGATCTTGGGGCGCTCGCAGATGAGCGTCACATCGACATGCGAAATGATTCCGCCTTGGTCGCGCACCAATGAAGCGGCATGGGAGAGGAAGAGACGCGAAGGCGCGCCGCGCCAGCGCTCGTCCGACGGAGGAAAATGCGCACCGATATCGGCCGAGGCGAGCGCGCCCAAAATCGCATCGGTCAGAGCATGCAAGCCGGCATCCGCATCCGAATGGCCTTCTAGTGCGAAATCATGCGGCACCTTGACGCCGCAGAGCCAGACCGCATCGCCGGGTGCAAAACGGTGCACGTCGAAACCCATCCCGGTGCGGATATCGGGTAAAGCGGACGTCACCAGACGCTGGGCCAATACGAAATCCTCCGCCTTGGTCAGCTTGATATTGATCTCCTCGCCCGCGACCTCGCCGAGAGAAAGTCCTGCGCGCTGCGCCAAGGCGAAATCGTCGGTGACGCTTTCTGCTGCAAATCTGCGATGGGCATCGAGGATCGCGGCGAAGGCAAAGCCCTGCGGCGTTTGCGCGCGCAGGAGTTCCTCGCGCGGCACGATGCCGTAACCGGCTTCCGTCCTCTTTCGCAGCGTGTCGGAAACCCCGAGCAGCGGCGCCACGGCGTCGGCATGTTCAAGCGCGCTCGTGACCCTTGAGATAAGCTCGGTGGAAACCAGCGGACGGGCGCCGTCATGGATCAAGACGCGCCGCGGAGGAGAAGCCGCCAAAGCCTCCAGCCCATGGGCTACGGATTCCTGCCGAGTTGCGCCACCGAGGACCGGTGTTTCCAGCGCCAAGCCGGATGTGGCCGATTCATAATCCGCCCGGTCCTCGCCGCGGATGACCACGCGAACGGCGGAAACGGCGGGATGTCGTAGGAAGGCTTCCACGGCCCAGCGCAGCACCGGTTTCCCCGCCAGAAGCTGGTATTGTTTGGGGGGGGCAGGGCCGTTTTGGGCGCGTTCGCCCCGTTGGGCGCGCTCGCCCCGCCCGGCGGCAACAATCAGGGCAATTGTGTCGGCCATCGTGCCTGTCTAGCGGCCACACGAAATTGTGGAAAGGGTGAGCCATTGTGAAGCATGTGAAAATATTGCTCCGCGGTTGCTCATTGGTTAGGCATGCACTATGGTTGCCTAAGATATAGGCAAAATAAGCCAATGCGGGTGTTGGGAAGCAGGCGGCCGGCGAAATCCGGCCAGAACGACCTTAGCGGGCGGGAGGCTGGGATTGTCGGCGCCCTTCCGCTGCCGATCATTCTTGTCGGGCTCGAATATCAACTGCTTCACGCCAATCAAGCGGCCGAACAGTTCTTCGATATGGGCGTTGGCCTGCTGCTGAAGCAGAAGCTTGGCGATTTGCTGCCCTTTGGAAGTCCGCTGTTGCAATTGATCGGCCAGGCTCGCGAACGGGGCGCCTCGATTGCGGAGCGCAATGTCGATCTCTCCACGCCCCGCTTGGGCGAGCGCGTGGCCGATGTCACTTTGACGCCGACGGAAGATGGCGCGGTGATCGTGCTGCTGCAGGAGCGCGGACTCGCGCACCGCATCGACCGTCAGCTCCTTTACCGCGGGGCCGCGCGCTCGATGAGCGGCATGGCGGCTGTGCTTGCGCATGAAATCAAGAATCCGCTCGCCGGCATCAGAGGCGCGGCACAGATTCTGGAAGAAGCGGTTGGGCCCGAGGATCGCGTGCTGGCGGAGCTGATCCGCAATGAAGCGGACCGCATCCGCGCGCTGATCGACCGGATGGAGGCGTTCGGCGATCCGATGGCCCTTTCGCGCACGCCCGTGAACATCCACGAGGTGCTGGATCGCGTGAAGCTTGTGGCGGAGACCAGCTTCGGACGCCGGCTTCGCATCGTGGAGAATTTCGATCCCTCGCTGCCGCCGGTCTGGGGCGACCGCGACAATCTCATCCAGGCCTTCATGAACATCATGCGCAATGCCGCGGACGCGGCGCCTGCCGACAATGGCGAGATCGTGCTTTCCACCGCCTACCGCCCGGGCGTGCGCATCGCCACCGGCGGGGTTGGCAGCGGGCCGGGCCAGAAGCAACGTCTGAGCCTGCCGCTTGAAGTCACTGTGCGCGACAACGGCTCGGGCATCTCCGCCGATCTGCTCCCCTATATTTTTGATCCCTTCATCACCACCAAATCGCATGGCGTGGGGCTGGGCCTTCCATTGGTCGCGAAAATCATCGCCGACCATGGCGGCGTCATCGAATGCGAATCCCAGTCGCGGCGGACCTTGTTCCGCGTGCTGCTGCCGGTGGCATCGGTCGAGAACAGATCTCCCCGGAATGAGAGTGGTCATGCCTGAGGGCACGATCCTCGTCTGCGACGACGATGCCGCCATCCGCACCGTGCTCAATCAGGCGCTGGGCCGCGCCGGCTACGATGTGCGCACGACCGCCAATGCGGCGGGGCTCTGGCGTTGGATCGCCCAGGGCGAAGGCAACCTGGTCATCACCGACGTCATCCTCCCCGACGAGAACGCGTTCGACCTCCTCCCGCGCATCAAAAGACTGCGCCCCGATCTTCCCGTCGTGGTGATGAGCGCGCAGAACAATATCCTGACGGCGATCACGGCGGCCGAACGCGGCGCCTATGAATATCTGCCCAAGCCCTTCGATCTGAAGGAGCTGACCAGCATCGTGCAGCGGGCGCTCGCGGCGCCGGGGCGCAAACAAGCCACCGCCGAAACCGGGCCGAGCGACGATAGACTGCCGTTGATCGGCCGTTCGCCGGCGATGCAGGAGATCTATCGCATTATCGCTCGCCTGACCCAGGCCGATCTGACCGTGATGATCTCGGGCGAATCCGGAACCGGCAAGGAGCTGGTGGCGCGCGCGCTGCATGATTACGGCAAGCGCAAGCATGGAAGCTTCGTCGCCGTGAACATGGCGGCGATCCCCAAAGAGCTGATCGAGAGCGAGCTGTTCGGTCATGAGCGCGGCGCGTTCACCGGCGCGACGGGCAGGGGGGTCGGGCGTTTCGAACAGGCCGAAGGCGGCACGCTGTTTCTCGATGAGATCGGCGACATGCCGCTCGAAGCCCAGACCCGACTGCTGCGCGTACTGCAGCAGGGCGAATACACCACGGTCGGCGGGCGCGTTCCCATCCGCACCGATGTGCGCATCATCGCCGCCACCAACCGGGACTTACGCCAATTGATCCAGGGGGGCATGTTCCGCGAAGATCTGTTCTACCGGCTGAATGTCGTGCCCATGCGTCTGCCGCCTTTGCGCGAGCGCATCGAGGACATCCCCGATCTGGTGCGCCATTTCCTGCGCCGCGCCGAAGCCGACGGGCTGCCGCTCAAGCGCCTGGATACGGGCGCGCTCGAAAAGCTCAAGACGCACACCTGGCCCGGCAACGTGCGCGAGCTGGAGAATTTGGTGCGGCGTCTGGTGGTGTTGAACCCCGATGAGGTCATCAACGAGGACGCGATCGCCGCCGAGCTGGCGCAACTGGAGCGCAGCATGCCGATTGCCGAGGACGAGGAGGGCAGCTTCACCGCGCTGGTCGAACGCCACCTCGCGGCGCATTTCGCCGAATATGGCGAAAGGCTGCCGCCGTCCGGACTTTATGACCGCGTAATCCGCGAGGTGGAACGGCCGCTGGTTGCCATCTCGCTTGCAGCGGCCCGCGGCAACCAGATCCGCGCCGCGCAATTGCTCGGCCTCAACCGCAACACGTTGCGCAAGAAGATCCGCGAGCTGGGCATCGAAGTGATCCGTGGCCTGAAGTCGCATTAACAATTTTTGGGATGGACGGATGCACCTAAGCCTCACCTCCCCCTTGTGGGGAGGTCGCGAGCGCAAATGCGCGAGCGGGTGGGGGGCTCGGTCTCTTCGTTCCTGGCGGACAGTTGGTGTATGCTGACGCCTGGTTGAGCGGGAGGGGGCCCCATGTTCGACACCATGCCGACGCAGCCGCCAACGCGGTTGCGCATGAAATGTGTCGTCTTCGCGGTCATTGGCGCGATGATCGCCTATGTCCTCTTTCACAATGAAATATTTCTGATCCAGCCGGCCAATCCTCATTGGCAGCATTATCAGGCGCTCGGCTTCTGGCTGCTGGTGCACGGCGTGGCCGGCGGTTCTGCTCTGATACTCGCGCCGATGCAGTTCTCCGACCGTCTGCGGATGCGCTTCACCAAGCTGCATCGGGTGGCCGGACGCATTTACGTCACCGGCGCGCTGATCCTGGGTCCCTTCGGAGCCTATATCCAGTATATGGACGAGCGTATGGGTCTTGGCCCGAGGTCCTTCACGGTCGAGACCATCATCCAGGCCTCGCTCCTGTTCATCACCACGGCCATCGGCTTCGCCTTTGCGATGAAGCGGATGATTCCGCAACACCGCCAATGGATGACACGGAGCTATGCGGCCGCGCTCACCTTCTTCGAGATCAGGCTCATCCTTGGCGTGATGGGCTGGGACGACGACCCGGTCCTTGTGGAGACGGTGGTCTGGTCCTGCACGGCCTGCGCCATCCTGGTCGGCGATATCGCCAACCAGATTTATGAGCTTCGTTCGATGCGGCCACGGCGCGTCAGAATGCCGGCGTCGATCCAGCCGACGGCGGCGGAGTAGCCTTCAGCTCCCACCAATCTTTCACCGTGGCCTGCCACCGAGCCGGCCATCCAGCCGCCTCGCGCATGAGCGGCGAAGCGATGCGTCCACGCAATTCATCCAGCCCGCGCCTCATGCTGAGGCAGCTGTGCGTCTCGAAGCACGCGGGCTGACTGGATGATGGAACCCGTCTCATTTGATAAATTTGCAACATCCTGTGGCTTTGCTACACTCCCCCTTAGAGCGCCATCAACGATTCTCGTTACTCAAGGCCAAAAGGCCCTCATGGCAAGCACGTCCGTGTTTCGTACGCGCGTTCTCGGCGGGCCGTTCCAGCTGCTGAGAGCGGCATCGCGCTCATCGCTCATCGCGCTCGTCATAGGCGGCGCCGCCTTCGTGTCGGGCGTCCTGACCTATCTGAGCATCACCGGCCTTGCCCCTTACAATCCCACGCCCGCCACCATGGTCGTGCTCATCGTGGTCGACCTGTCTTTGGTCCTGGCGCTGGCGGGCCTGATCGTCTGGCGGCTGACGCGGCTGTGGACCGAGCGCAGGAGCGGCGCGGCCGGGTCCAAGCTGCACTTGCGGCTGGTGGCGATGTTTTGCGCCATCGCGGTGATGCCGGCCATCCTGGTGGCGATCTTCGCCGCGGTGTCGCTGAACCTTGGCATCGAAGCGTGGTTTTCAGAGCGGGTGCAGACGGCGCTGGCCAATTCGGTGAGCGTCGCGGATGCTTACGTCGCAGAGCACAAGGAGGTCATAAAAGGCGACATCCTGGCCATGGCGTCCGATCTCAACCGCGCCGGGCCGCTGGTCCAAGGGGATCAGAAGCGCATCGTTGAAATTCTCGAGACCGAAGCCAAGATCCGCGCGCTTCCCGCCGTCTACGTCGTCGACTCGACGGGACGGACACTGGCGAGCGCCAAGCTCCGCTCGATGCCCGATCGCGGTACCGTCACCCCCGAACAGCTCGATTCCGCCAAGGACGGCCAGGTCGTGGTGCTTGCCGATTCCAACGAAAAGGCGGTGTCGGCGCTGGTCAAGCTGGACGCCTTCGTCGACGCCTATCTCCTGGTCACGCGCGCGGTCGATCCGCAGGTGCTGGACCATCAGCGCGGCACCCATGATGCCGTCTCCGAATATCAGCGCCTCAACCAGAACCGCTCCGAGATCCAGCTCACCTTTGCCGCCCTCTACGTCGTGGTGGCCATGCTCATTCTTCTGGCCGCGGTGTGGCTGGCGCTATGGGCAGCCAACCGCATCGTCACCCCCATCGGACGCCTGGCGGGCGCGGCGGAGCGGGTCTCCGAGGGCGATTTGCGCGTGCGCGTGGCCGTCGGTCAGGACGACGACGAAATCAGCTCGCTGTCCGAAACCTTCAACCGCATGACCTCGCAGCTCGAAGCCCAGCGCAAAGAGCTGATCGATGCCAATTTCCAGCTCGATTCCCGCCGGCGCTTCACCGAAGCCATGCTCGCCGGCGTCTCCGCCGGCGTGGTGGGGCTCGACGGGGAAGGGCACATCACCCTGATCAACCGCATGGCATCGCGGCTTCTGGACGCCGCGCCCGAAAACATCGAATCCCGCCATTATTCGGAATGCATCCCCGAACTCGCCGGGCTCATCCGCCGCGCCATCGCCGAGCCTTCGGGCCGCGCCGGGGGCGAGGTCGATGTGCGCCGGGACGGGACGCTCAGGCATTTGAACGTTCAGGTGTCGAGCGAAGCGGGCGACAAGACGCATGGCTTTGTCGTCACCTTCGACGACATCACCGATCTGGTGTCGGCGCAGCGGACCGCCGCCTGGGCCGACGTGGCGCGGCGCATCGCCCATGAGATCAAGAACCCGCTGACCCCGATCCAACTCTCCGCCGAGCGGCTGCAGCGCAAATATGCCAGCGAAGTGACGAGCGACCCGGAAGTGTTCGCGCAATGCACGGACACCATCATCCGCCAGGTGAGCGACATCGGGCGCATGGTCGACGAATTTTCCTCCTTCGCGCGCATGCCGGCGCCCGTGATCCGCAGAGAGGAAGCCCAGGAGCTCGTCCGGCACGCGGTCTTCCTGCAGCGCGTCGCCCAGCCCCAGATCGCCTTTGAAGTGACCGCGCCGGCTGAGCCCATCATCTTCGACTGCGACGGTCGGCTGGTGAGTCAGGGCCTGACCAACGTGCTGAAAAACGCGGTCGAGGCAATCTTGGTGCGCATGGCGAACCGCGATTCCGTGCCCGGCCGCATCGCCATCGATTTGAGCGTCAAAGGCGGGCGGCTGATCATCTCCATTCGCGACAATGGCATCGGCCTGCCGGCGGAGAACCGCCATCGGCTCACCGAGCCTTATGTCACGACGCGCGCCAAGGGTACGGGGCTCGGTCTTGCCATCGTGCGCAAGATTCTCGAAGACCATGGGGGGGAGTTGTTGTTGGAAGACGCCGCCAAGGATTCATCGGGCGAACCGGGCGGCGCAACCGTGCGCATGGTGTTTCCGTTGCGGCGGCCGGTCAAAACAGAACAGGGGATGATGCATGAAACCGAACGGGTCGCTGGTCTCGTCTGAGATCCTGGTTGTCGACGACGAAATCGACATCCGCCAATTGATGGCCGGCATCCTCTCCGATGAGGGCTATGAAACGCGCGTGGCCTCCGATTCGGACGGAGCACTGCACGCCATCGCTCAAAGGCGGCCGCATCTGGTCGTGCTCGATGTCTGGCTGCAGGGGAGCCGTCTGGACGGCATCCAGGTGCTGGACGTGTTGCAGCGCGAACATCCCGACGTGCCGGTCGTCATCATCAGCGGCCACGGCACCATCGAGACCGCCGTCGCCGCGATCAAGAAAGGCGCCTACGACTTCATCGAAAAACCCTTCAAGGCCGACAAATTGTGCCACACGGTACGGCGTGCCCTCGAGGCGGCGCGGCTCAGACGCGAAATCGAAGAGCTGAAGCTGAAGGCGGGCGATGAAACCGAGCTTTGCGGCACGTCCACGGCGATCGCGCAATTGCGCCAGCTCGTCGACAAGATCGCACCGACCGGAAGCCGCGTGCTGATGACCGGGCCCTCGGGTTCGGGCAAAGAGGTGACGGCAAGGCTTATCCATGCGCTCTCGCGCCGCGCCGGCAACGCCTTTGTCGCCATCAATTGCGCCATGATGGCTCCGGCCCGCATCGAGGCGGAGCTGTTCGGGGTCGAGACCGAGTCGATGCGCAAGATCGGGGTTCTGGAGCTGGCCCATGGCGGAACGCTATTCCTCGACGAAGTGGCCGATATGCCCCTTGAGACGCAGGGAAAGATCCTGCGCGTGCTGATCGACCAGACCTTCCAGCGCGTCGGCGGCTCGACACGGGTGCAGGTGGATGTCCGCGTGATCTCCTCGTCCACGCGCGACCTGCGCCACGAAATCGATGCAGGGCGCTTCCGCGAGGACCTTTATCACCGGCTGAATGTCGTGCCGGTGCGCGTGCCATCGCTTGCCGATCGCCGTGAGGACATCCCTCTGCTGGTCGCCCATTTCATGAAGCGGTTGTCGGCAGCCTCCGGGCTCGCCATGCGCGACGTCTCGGACGAGGCCATGGCGGTGCTGCAGGCCTATAATTGGCCCGGCAATGTGCGGCAGCTCCGCAACATCGTCGAGCGGCTGCTCATCCTGGCGACGGACGATGCCGCGAGCGCCATATCGGCCGATCTGCTGCCCTCGCATTTCAACGGCAGTTCCTCGCCTTGGGCGCAAGGGGCCAAGCCCGATTTGATCATTTCGCTTCCCTTGCGCGAGGCGCGGGAGATTTTCGAGCGCGAATATCTGCTGGCGCAGATCAACCGCTTCGGGGGCAACATCTCCCGCACGGCGTCTTTCATCGGCATGGAGCGCTCGGCCCTGCATCGCAAGCTGAAATCCTTGGGTGTGGCGCCGGCCCGGCTCGAACAGGCCTTCAACGCGTGATCGGCCTGCCATGAGCCGTTCTCTTCTGAGGATCGTTTCGGCCCTAGTGTCGTGGTTTCGAAGTTCGCCACATTTCGATATCGATCTCCGAGCGAACTTCGTAACCAGAAACGACACTAGGGATGAATACGTTGCTAGTGTCCTTTCGATTCCGAAATTCGCCAAAAGGCGATATCGAGATGTTGCGAATTTCGGAATCGGGACACTGGCGGTTTTGGGCATTGCCGTTCCCGCATTTGCCCAGGTTCCGGCGCTGAGCGTTTCGGGCGCCAAGACCGCCGATTATCTCCAGCAATGCGAGCGCGACCGCAATTTGTGCCGCGATTTCACCAACAATGTTCTGCAAATCATGACCGCAGCGGCGTCGTTGGGCCAAGCCAAACTGTATAAGGGCTGTGCCGTCTTGCCGCTGAATGCGGACGATACGGGCAAGCTGATCGAGCAAATTCGCACCCGTCCGCAAGCGGGGGGCGCCTACGCATCGGACGATATCGCCAGGGCCGCGGAATATCTTTGGCCCTGCAAATGAGCTCTCGCGCAAGCCACGCACGCGCCGCGCCGGCCGGGCGTATCGCCTATGTCGACGGGCGCTATCTGCCCCATGGCGGCGCCTCGGTTCATATCGAGGATCGAGGGTTGCAATTCGCCGATTCCATT